>JAIIAN010000085.1 GCA_022717655.1 Bacillota bacterium
TCTCCATTTTTGAGTTTTGGTTATATTCCAACCGGTTCAGGAAATGACCTTGCAAGGGGACTTGGACTTTCAAAAGAGCCACTTGAGGCATTGGATTTTATTTTACATCCAAAAGAGAAAAAAGCAGTCCGAATCGGTCAGGTCGTGACAAAAAACAGTGAGGAAGAAGAGGGAGAAAAAAGACGGTTTGTAATCAGCAGCGGAGCAGGATTTGATGCAGCAGTCTGCCATCATTCGATTCAGTCGAAAACCAAAAACATGTTGAATTTTCTGCGTCTTGGGAAATTAACCTATCTATTTACGGCATTAAAGTTATTGATGAAATATCCTTATACAAAGGCAGAATTGGTATTAGACAATCAGAATAGAAAAGAATATCAAAGAGGAATTTTATTTTCTGCATTTATGAATACCCGTTATGAGGGTGGGGGATTTTTGTTTTGTCCAGAGGCAGAGCCCTGTGATGATTTTTTGGATATCTGTCTGGTAGAAAAAATCCCCAAACTGATGATTTTATGTGTACTGCCAACAGCATTTTTTGGAAAACATGTGATATTTAAAAAAGTGGTACATATTGAAAGATGTAAAAAGGCGGTACTGACAATTGAAGAAGCTGTTCCGATTCATACAGACGGGGAAAATGCAGGGATAAAAAAGATAGTAGAAGTTTCTTTAGAAGAACAGCCATTGAACTTTATTACTCGATAAAAAATCGTATGATGGTTAAAGAGGGATTATTATGCAAGATGAAAATGGAGAAGTACAGTATATTTCAAGAACACTGGAATGGATGCAAAAACCTGTGCATTTCAAACGTCCTCAAGCAGATTTTGTAAGAGGACGAGACTACAGCTTTGCGACAGATAAAGAGATTGGAGTACCGTATCTTTCACTCAATACACTTGGAAAACGAATACATGTTTCTTTTGATATACCTGCATATTTCAATAGGTGCAAATGCAATTCTTGCTGTATCAATCGCAAGTGCAAGAGCAGCTGCAAATGCACTGGATATTCCGCTGTATCGTTTCCTTGGCGGAATTTCTGGAAATCGCCTGCCAGTACCAATGATGAATACACTTGGAGTCTTTCTTGCAAAAGATTTCGAGTGTACAGAAATACAAATAATCTTTACAAAGAGCTAAAAATTTCATATAATAAAACAGTAATTTTATGCCGGACAGTATTTACAGATACTGTCCGGAATTTTTTATCACACAAAGGAGATACTATAAAATGGAAGAAAACATAATTGCAGTTGTAGCAGGACACAAAATCACAGAGGAGGAAGTGACACATTACATTCAGACTCTGCCAAGAGAACAGCAGGTTTATGCAACACAGCCACAGTTTCGTGAATATTGCAAAGAACAGATTATTGCACTGTATGTACTGGCAGAAGAAGGAAAAGAAGAAAAATTAGATGAATCTGAAGAATTTTTGACACAGATAGAAAAAGCAAAACAGGATATCTTAGCACAGATGGTGCTTCGCAACATTATGAAAGAAGTAAATGTAACAGAGGAAGAAGCAAAAGAATATTACGAAGCAAATAAGCACAATTATCAGAAAGGTGCAACCGTAAGTGCAAAACACATTCTGACAGATTCTGAAGAGAAATGTAAAGAAATTCTGGCATTTATTCAGAATGGAGAAAAAACATTCGAGGATGCAGCAAAAGAATTTTCAAGCTGTCCATCTTCCCAGAGAGGCGGAGACCTTGGTCAGTTTGGAAAAGGACAGATGGTAAAAGAATTTGAAGATGCAGCATTTGCAGCAAATATCGGAGAAGTTGTAGGACCGGTAAAAACACAGTTCGGTTATCATCTGATTAAAGTGGAAAAGAAAAATGAAGCATGTGAAGCACCATTTGAAGAAGTGCAAGTAAAAGTGATGAATGAAGTCGCTCAGAAAAAACGTGAACAGGTTTATTCTGAAAAGATGACCAAGTTAAAAGAAAAATTTGTAGAGAAATAAATCATAATCTATATTTAAAGTTTTTATCTTAGTCGATAAGACTCGCACTTCTATAAGTGTCGAGTAAATAACAAATTCAGTAGAGTGAAAGACAGCCAGGAGGAAAAACGATGAATGAGTATGAACGTGCCCTGGAATTAAAAGAAGAAACGATTGCAAACCGTCGTTTTTTTCATGAAAATGCGGAGAATGGTCTGCATCTGCCAGAGACAAAAGCATTTGTGATGAAAAAATTAAAAGAGTATGGAATTGAGCCTGTAGAATGTGGAGAGGGCGTGACTGCGACAATCGGAAAGGGAGGAAAGGTCATTCTGCTTCGTGCAGACATGGATGCACTTCCGATGAAAGAAGAAAGTGGAGAGTCGTTTTCGAGTAAAACAGGGTCAGCTCATGCCTGTGGACATGATTTTCATGCAGCAATGCTTTTAAGTGCGGGGAAAATCTTAAAAGAAGAGGAAGCAGAGTTAAAAGGAACGGTTAAACTGATGTTTCAGCCTGCGGAAGAGACATTTCAGGGAAGTAAAAATATGCTGGAACATGGAATTTTAGAAGAACCGAAGGTAGATGCAGCACTTGCTTATCATGTATCGCCGGGAAGATTTCCGGTCGGACTCTATATGTATAATGATAAGAGTACAATGATGTATTCCGTAGATGGATTTAAGATTACCATCCAGGGAAAGGGATCTCATGGAGCATATCCTCAGGTCGGAGTAGACCCGATTAATATCGGAGTGCATATTCATCTGGCTTTGCAGGAGCTGATTGCGAGAGAATGTAATCCAAGTCATTCCTGTGTATTGACGATTGGACAGTTTCAGGCAGGAACAGCAGCAAATATTATTCCGGATACTGCAGTTTTACAGGGAACTATTCGGACAAATGAAAAAGAAGCAAGAGAACTTTTAGTAAGAAGAATGAAAGAAGTGGTAGAAAAGACCGCAGAAGTTTACAGAGGAAGTGCGACAATTGAGATGATTTCAGAAGTACCGCCTTTGATTTGTGATTCTGAACTTACAAAAGAAGTAGTGGATTATATGAAAGAATTGAATATTCCAAATTTAATTCCACATCCGGATGTTTCCTCAAGTGCTTCCGAAGATTTTGCGGTACTTGCAGAGAAAGTTCCAAGTGCATTTTTGTATTTATCAGCCGGTTATCTTGATGAAAGAGGAGAATATCCTGCGCATCATCCAAAGGTGCGGTTTAATGAGGAGGTCTGCCCGATTGGAGCAGGCTGTCTGGCACACTGTGCAAAGCGGTGGTTAGAAGAACATCAGTAACTAACAAAATTTACTTTTTAGATTCACATCATAAAATAAAAAAGAAGTGAATAGGTCAAACGCACAGACCTATTCGCTTCTTTTTTTATTTTTCATAAGGCTCAAAAATTTTATTGAAGATAAAAGACTGACAGTAAGCAAGAAAAGCAAAACCAAATAATACCATGACAAGTTTCATTGGAGCAAGAAAATAGCAGAGACAAAATGCAAAAACATCAATTTTTATAAGATTATTCTTCCAACCTGTACACCGATTCTGGCAACTGTGTCTATCTTTGGAGCGGTCAACCAGTGGAATAACTATCAGGATACTTTGATTTATATCACAGACCAGAAGCTGTATTCTTTACAGTATTTATTATATACTTATATCAATCAGGCGAGTTCACTTGCCGCAATGGTACGAAATACTGGTTCAGCGGGAATGAGTGCAGCAGCACTGGCAACACAGCAGACAGGAACTTCTATTCAGATGACGGTATCGGTTGTTGTAGTGCTTCCAATTTTGTGCATCTATCCGATGTTCCAGAGATTCTTTGTAAAGGGAATTATGATTGGTTCTGTAAAGGGCTGATAATCTAAAAATCTAAAAAAATAAATGATAAAGGAGAGCGTTATGAAGAAGAAATTAATCAGCGCAGTCTTATGTGCAGTCATGACAGCAACAATGCTTGCAGGATGCGGAAGTGACAAAAAGGAAACTGCGAAGAACAGTAAAAACAGTGATGGAACTTATGATGAGTTTATCACAGTAGATGTTTATGATGAACTTGCAAATTATCAGGGAATCCAAAGTGGATGGTTTGCAAAAATTGTAAAAGATAAATTTAATATGGAATTAAATATTATCGCACCAAACGTTGCAGGTGGCGGACAGACTTTGTATCAGACTCGTTCTGCAGCAGGAGACCTTGGAGATTTGGTTTTAGTAAATACAGCAAATGGTAAATTAAACGACTTAATTTCTTCTGGTTTGATTATGGATTGTTCTGATTTAATCAAAGAGAAAGATATTTATACAAACTATAAGAGTGCCATTGACGCAACTAATTCCAATCTGGCAGAAGAGGGAATCTATGCATTTCCAAACTCCGTTTCTTCTGACCCGGCAGAGGAATCCAGTGAAGGCTTAGAGCCAACCTTTGGTCCGTATATCCGCTGGGATTATTACAAAAAAGCGGGATATCCGGAAATGAGTAACTTAGATGATTTTCTAGATGTGTTAGAACAGATGCAGAAACTTGCAAGAGAAGAAGAAGGAACAGATGATATCTATGCAATCTCTCTGTTTAAAGACGGGGATGATAACATGATGAATAATGCAAAACAGCTTGCCTGCATGTATGGATATGATGAAATTGGATTTATTCTTTCAAAAGCGGATGGAAGCGATGATGAAAGTATTATTGAAGAAAATTCTCCATATATGAAAGCTTTAAAATTCTTATATGAAGCAAATCAGAGAGGTCTGGTTGACCCTGATTCTACAACACAGAATTATGATACCTGGTCTGCAAAATATACCAATGGAAAAGTATTATATTGTCCATGGCCATGGGCTGGACAGAATCTGTATAATACACAGGAAAATATAGCTGAAGGCAAAGGATTTATGTTGGCACCGGTAAAAGATATGGAAATCTTTTCTTTCGGAAGCAGATTCTAATATTACAACCGTACGAGGACAGTGCAAATCTACAATTGTAGACAGTTCCTGGAAGATGGTATTTGCAAAAGATGATGAAGAATTTGCAAGTATTGCAAAAGACATGAAAAAAACAGCAGAAGGTCTTGGATATGAAGATGTACTGGCTGTTGATAAGCAGAATGCAAAAGACCAGACTAAGATGAGAGAAGAATCTGCAAAAACGTATCCGATGAGTGAGAAAGAAGAGACAACAGAAGATACCGCTGAAACAGAAGAATAACAAAGAATAAAAAAATCCCGAAAATGATAAGATGAAACCGTCTGCTTTTTCGGGATTTTTTTAGAATGGGAGAATGAGATGAAGAAACTTAGTAATAAAGTAAAAAAAATTGTCTATGGAGGAGACTATAATCCGGAACAGTGGTCAAGAGAAATTTGGGAAGAGGATATGAAACTGTTTAAAGAGGCGCATATTGATATTGTAACATTAAACGTATTTAACTGGGCAACTTTACAGCCTTCCGAAGAAGAATACGATTTTTCAAAACTGGATGAGGTAATGGAATTGGTTCATAAAAATGGCTTAAAAGTCTGCCTGGCAACTTCGACAGGAGCGCATCCGGCATGGATGGCAAAAAAATATCAGGATATTTTAAGAGTGGAATTTAATGGAATGAAACGGAAATTCGGAGGGAGACATAATCCCTGCCCGAACAGTTTGACCTATCAAAAATATAGTACCCGTCTGGCAGAAAAGCTGGCGAAGCGATATAAAGACTATGATAACATTGCAGTATGGCATATCTCAAATGAATATGGGGGAGAATGTTACTGCGAAAACTGTGAAAAGGCTTTTCGTGTCTGGTTAAAAAAGAAATATCGTACGATAGAAGCATTAAACCACGCATGGAATACAACGTTTGGGGGCATACGTTTTATGACTGGGATGAGATTGTACTGCCAAATCTTTTAAGTGAACATTTTGAATATGACCGCAGTCAGCTTCAGGCGATTACCATTGATTATAAGCGGTTTAACTCCGAGAGTATTTTAAATTGTTATCGCATGGAATATGATGCAATTAAGAAAATTACGCCAGAGATTTCAATTACAACCAATCTGATGGGATTTTATAAAGGACTCGACTATCAGATGTTGGCAAAGTACATGGATGTGGTTTCCTGGGATAATTATCCTGCAAATGAAAAATCCAACAAAAGAAGAAGTAGTACAGGAACTTAGGGGATTTGAAAAAATAGAGCTGACCTCTGGGGAGAAAAAACAAGTTTCAATTACGATAGAGGGATATGACAAAGAATCGATGGAAATTCGGGTTGGAAGTTCTTCAAGAGACATTCGTTTAAGAAAGTAAATTTTGCTTGTGATAGGGTGAAAAAAAGTTTATAATAAAGACAAACTCTTACAGGAAAAATCTGGAAAGGAATGGTGTGTGCGTATGATAGAGGACATTTTAAAGTACAACAAGGAGTTTGTGGAGAAAAAAGCGTATGAGCCTTATCTGACAAGTAAATATCCAGATAAGAAACTGGCGATTTTGACCTGTATGGATACCAGATTAACAGAATTACTGCCAGCGGCACTTGGCATTAAAAATGGAGATGCTAAGATTATCAAAAATGCCGGCGGGGTAATTACGCATCCTTACGGAAGTGTAATGAGAAGTCTGTTAGTTGGAATTTTGGAACTTGGTGTGGAAGAAATTATGGTAATTGGCCATACGGATTGTGGTGTACAGGGAATGGATGGACATCACATGTTAGAAGAACTCGTGGAAAGAGGAATTTCACAGGAACACATTGATGTAATTAAGAGTACCGGAACAGACCTGGAAAAATGGTTAGGTGGATTTGAGAGCGTAGAACAGTCCGTAAAAGATACGGTGTATGCATTAAAACATCATCCATTGATGCCGGCAGGAATTAAAATTACCGGATTTATTATGGATTCGATAACTGGAGGTCTTGAAGCGGTAGAAGAAAAGAAATAGGAATCAAAAATAAGAAGAATTAAAAGCAAGAAAAAAATCCTTGAGCAGATATGTCGTCTGCCCGAGGATTTTTTTCTTGTATTTCGTTTATTCTTAAACTTCAACAATATGTCCGGTTTCTTTATTGTAACGGCAGTATTTTCCATTCTCGGAAATAAATGGCTGATAAGTATTAGAACGAATGTCTTTTACATAAACGATTCCGGTTGCAATCATCTGTACAAGAGAAAAACGTTCATTTAAAGAAGAAATCCATTCATAGATTTTCTTCTTTGAAGATTCGGCCATAACCAGATTGTATTCTCCGTCTTTGCATGGTTCGAGTGAAAAATAGATTTTTTCTGCTTTTGCAGGGTCTGCGAATACCTGACTTTCAATATAGGAAGAAAAATGTTTTTTTACAAAAGTATGGAAACTTTTTTTGGTATAGATTTCTCCACTGACTTCGTCTTTGATTTTGTCTCCGCGTTCAATACGCACACGGATTAATTTGAGTACTTCAATGCTCCAGTTGATAAAAGAAATACTGCTGTATTCCATGCTTTCTAAGAGCTGGCTGATGAGTTTCTCAGATAAGACATCGGAATGAATTGCTTCTTCATAAAGTTCATGATTCATTGTAAAATCCCCCTTTGGATTATCCATTGTAATATGTTTTATTATAAGTCCAGAAGGGCATAAATGCAAGAAAAACAGCGAAATTTAGGCGGAATTGCTTGCCAGCTTTTGCGTGGTAGAGTATAATAAAACGGCTGTGATTCAGGTGGTCTCGGAATCATAAGAGAGACTTCAAGAATACAGATTCTAGGAAAGGAGAACGGAAAAGAGATGACAGGAAAAACGCATTTGGCAGTGGGAACTGCTGCAGCACTGTGTGTAACACAACCCCCTCATTTAAAAGACTGGGTGTTATGCATCGGAGCAGCAGTGGTTGGTTCTGTAATCAGTGATGTGGATGTCAGTACGTCAGACTCAAGGGAAGCGCTTAATAAAATTACTGTAGTTTCCTGTCTGGCATTTGTAATTGTAGTAATACTGGAATGTATCTTTCATCTGGGAATTTTTAAAAACTTCAACAAAGAAAGCAGTTTGTTTCGGTTTGTCATAGGATTTGTGATAATGCTTATCGTGTGTACTTTTGGAAAAAACCAGCCGCACCGCTCTTTTATGCATTCGATTTTAGGACTGCTGATTTTAAGTGGAATTGTGGCATTTATGTATCCGGAAGTAGAACTTTATTTTGCAGTTGCAATGCTTTCACATATCCTGATTGATTTGCTCAATAAACGAAAAGTACGTCTGCTTTATCCATGGGGAAAAGGGTTCTGCTTAAGACTCTGCACAGCGGATGGAATTGCAAACACAATGCTGTTATGGATTGGTTCGGCAGTGGCAGTCATTGTTTCTTTTTGGCTGGTGATTTCAAAATATGCACCGGAATTATTAAGAATGTTGAAATGACAGAAATTAAGCTCGAATTAACTGTTTTATATTGACGCAGAGACGGATTTCCCTGTATTATATAAGAAGTGGGAAAAGAAAATTAAACCAAAAGAAAGGAGAGCGTGCTTAAAAAAGCAAACAATTATGTTAGAAAAAAAATTTAAACTCAAAGAACACAATACCACAGTGAAAACAGAGGTAATTGCAGGTATTACAACCTTTATGACAATGGCGTATATCCTTGCGGTCAACCCGAGTGTGTTGAGTGCTGCTGGCATGGATGCAACAGCAGTTCTTCTTGCAACATGTCTTGCTTCGTTTATTGGAACAATCTGTATGGCATTGTATGCAAATCTTCCATTTGCACTGTCTGCCGGAATGGGCTTAAATGCTTATATGGCATATACCGTAGTCGGTGTAATGGGCTACGAATGGCAGGTTGCACTGCTTGCGGTATTTGTAGAGGGACTTATTTTTATTGTACTTTCCCTTACGAATGTACGAGAAGCAATTTTTGATGCAATTCCGTTAAATTTAAAGAAAGGTGTTTCTGTTGGTATCGGTATTTTTATTGCATTTATCGGACTTCAGAACGCAAAGCTGGTTGTATTAAACCAGTCTACACTTGTAACAATTACAAATTTTAAAGAAAACTTCCACTCTGCCGGAATCTGCTCAATTCTTGCAGTAGTTGGTCTGTTTATTACAGTTGTACTTTATATCAAAAATGTAAAAGGTGCAATCTTAGTTGGAATTTTATCTACCTGGATTCTTGGAATGATTTGTCAGGTCGTTGGAATCTATGTTCCGGATGCAGAACTTGGATACTATACTTTATTCCCAAGTTTTGCAATGACAGATTTTTCGAAACTGGGTGAAACTTTTGGACAGTGCTTTAATGTGGATTTTGATAAAGTAGGAATTGTAAACTTTATTATCGTAATATTTTCTTTCTTGTTCGTTGACTTATTTGATACACTGGGAACTTTAATCGGTGTCAGCACAAAGGCTGGTATGCTGGATAAAAACGGAAAACTGCCTGGAATCAAACAGGCACTGATGTCTGATGCGATTGCAACAGCGGCAGGTGCAGTTCTTGGAACTTCTACGACAACTACGTTCGTAGAATCTTCAGCAGGTGTTGCAGCAGGTGGAAGAACGGGTTTGACAGCAGTGGTAACAGGATTTTTATTCTTGATTTCCATGCTGTTTGCACCAATTTTTACAGCAATTCCATCTTTTGCAACTGCTCCGGCACTGATTATGGTTGGATTCTTAATGTTTGGTGCAATTACTGATATCAAATTTACAGATGATAACATGACAGAGGCTGTTCCTGCTTATCTGTGTATTATTGCAATGCCACTATTCTATAGTATTTCAGAGGGGATTTCTATTGGAATTATTTCTTATGTGGTATTAAATGCAGTTTGCGGAAAAGCAAAGAAAGTGAAACCGCTGATGTATGTACTTGCAGTCTTGTTTGTGCTGAAATATGTATTATTATAGGAAGTAAGAATAGAATTTTCAATAAGTAATTAGTTAAAAAAAGATAAGAAAGAATAAAAAACGTCTTTTTTCTGGGGAAAAACAGAAAAATGGCGTTTTTTTTGCAAAAAAGTTCTTGACTGCTAATGATTGTTAGTATACACTAACAATGAAAGAAGTTTGAACAGGCAGGAGGGATAGGAATGTCTGGTGAGGCACAGATAATAGAAGAATCAGAAAATTTTATTTTGTATCAGTATACCCAAATGCAGAAAAATAGAATTGTGCGTAAATTTAAGGCAAAGGGTGGACGGATGACCAGACAAAGAGAGCTGGTGCTGGATATTATCCTTGAAGGAGACTGTTCCTGCTGCAAAGAGATTTATTACCGTGCCACGCAGAAAGACCCAGAGATAGGAGTGGCTACCGTATATCGTATGGTGAATAAACTTGAAGAAATGGGTGTCATAAGCAGAAAAAATATGTATAAAATTGAAAATCAGACAAAGAGATGTTCCCAGAAAGGAAGCTGTATGGTTGAACTGGAAGATAACAGTGTTTACAAGCTGACTTCAAAAAAGTGGAAAAAGGTGATGGAGGCTGGTTTAGAAGCTTGTGGCTATGCAAAAAAAGGTCAGCATGTAAAAAAAATCATCATATAAAGTTTACAGAGACCGCCTATGATTTTAAATAAAAGTGATAAAAATTCTCATTAACAAGGAAAATGCTGGAAAAATAAAAAAAGTTGTTGTATAATGCCATTTAAACAAAAAATACGAAATAGCAGGAGGAATACATGATGTTAAATTGTTTAAAAAATATTGATTGGAAAAAAACTGGAATTTTTGCAGCTGGTGTAGCATTTGGAACAGCAGGAATTAAAGCATTATCCAGCGATGATGCGAAAAACGTATATACACAGGGCACTGCTCTTGTTTTAAGAGCAAAAGACTGCGTTATGAAAGTCGTAACAACGGTTCAGGAAAATGCGGAAGACATCTATGAAGCAGCTAAAAATGTAAATGAAGAAAGAGCAGCCAAAAAAGAAGAGGCTGAATTTGAAGATGCAGAAGAAGCAGAAACAGAAGCAGCAGAAGCTGTTGAAGAATTCAAAGAAGTAGAAGCAGAAACAGAAGAATAATTTATTCACTTTAAATTGGTAAACACCTGCAGATTTCTGCAGGTGTTTTGATATCTTTTCTATATAGATAAAGAGAGGACATGCAAATGAAATTTCAAATGAAACATGAGACAAAGGGCAGAATGCGTGTGCATCTTATGCAGAAACGAATGAGTTATGAGCAGGCTGATACTTTGTTATATTATTTACACCAGAATAAACAGGTTAGTTTTGTAAAAGTATATGAAAGAACGGCAGACGCTGCGATTTCTTATGTCGGAGACAGAGAGGAAGTCATTCAAGCATTACGTGCATTTTCTTATGAAAAAGCCGATGTACCGCAGGAAGTCATTGCGAATTCCGGAAGAAAATTAAATGCAGATTATCAGGAAAAACTGATTACGAAAGTTGCGTGCAGATATATCGGAAAAGCAGTGATTCCATTTCCGGTGCGTGCCGTTTATACCACATTTAAATCTTTAAAATACATCTATGCAGGTGTTCGCAGTCTTTGCACCGGAAAACTCGAAGTTGCGGTATTGGATGCAACCGCAATCGGAGTTTCTGTCCTTCGTGATGATATTGCAACCGCAAGTTCTGTTATGTTCCTGCTTGGAATTGGTGAGTTATTAGAAGAGTGGACACACAAGAAATCCGTAGATGATTTGGCTCGTTCTTTATCCTTAAATGTAAAGAAAGTATGGATGAAGAAAGATGACCAGGAGATTCTGGTTTCTGCTTCTGATATTAAAGTCGGAGATGAAGTTGTAGTTCGCATGGGTAAAGTCATTCCATTTGATGGTGTGGTAACTGGCGGAGAGGCAATGGTAAATCAGGCGTCTCTTACTGGAGAATCTGTACCGGTACGAAGAGTGGAACATAATTCTGTCTATGCAGGAACTGTAATCGAAGAGGGTGAACTCACAGTACGTGTCAAAGAAGTTGGTGGTTCCAGTCGTTTTGAAAAAATTGTTACCATGATTGAGGATTCTGAAAAATTAAAATCCGCATCAGAAAGCAAGGCAGAACATCTGGCAGACCGTCTAGTTCCATATACTTTAGGTGGAACAGCACTGACTTATCTTCTGACAC
>JAIIAN010000086.1 GCA_022717655.1 Bacillota bacterium
GATGAAAAAAATGCAGATAAAGCCAGCAGAATAATCAAAATGAGAAACTGTATGGCATCACTGGAATCCAATGAATCTTCACTCCTTTTTGTTTAAATTCGCCGGAAAAAGAAAAACTTTAACCAGCATGGTATTTAAACTATGATACATGATTTTTCATGGGATTGCAAGGAAAATGGCTTTTTCAAAAAATATAAATTTGGGGACTGTTGAAAGCGAAAAAAATATGCTATAATATCTCGGATATAAGCAGGTAAGCAAAAACTTACAAAAATTGGTTTGATTGATTTTGAGTTATGAAAGGATTTTAATCTAATTATTATGAATAGAAATAGAAAAATATGTAAAACTTTAATGGGAGTTACTTTGGCTTCTTCACTGGTGTTTAGCGGAGCAGTTTCGCAAAACGGATTACATATCACACAAGTATCAGCAGCGTCAGAACAAACCCAGGAAAAAAGAGTGATTTATGTAGATGGAACAAAATCAGACAGTGGTGACGGCACTTCAAAGGCAAGTGCAGTTAATTCTCTGGAGAAAGCAAAAGAATTATCAGCAGATGGAGCAAAAATTCTGATTTGTGGAACGATTACCGTTTCGGAGGAGACAACGCTTCGGATGCCGACTCAGTTTGAAGTGAGCCGTGCAGATGGATTTACTGGACCGATTCTTGTAGTTACCGGTAAAGGAAAGGTAACCTTAACTTATGCGTGGTTAAAGGAATCTGATGTAGATACTACAAAAGCAGACCTTGGAACATCTGCGTTTGTAGTCGGTCAAAAAGAAGAACAAAAAGCAGAACAAAAAGCAGAACAGAGCGAGGCAAAAGACCAGAATACGAAAAAAGAGAATACAAAAGAAGAAAGTTCTGATAAAACAGATACGAAAGAGGATGCTTCAAAAGACACAGAAGAATCGAATCAAAAAGAAACAGAACAGAAAAAGAAAATACCACCGGAAGTTGTGCTTCCAGGTTCTTTGACTATGAGCGAACCAGGTGCGTTAAATACGCTTTCTTTAACAGAAAACTTTTCGGGAGATGGAACATTTCGTTTTGCGGAACCGGATAAAGTGATGGATACCTATCAGAGCCAGCAGCAGATTATTTTTACACCAAACGATACCGAAACATATGATTATTCTGGTGTGGAAGGCTGGAGTGCACAGGGACAGGAAGTCGTTCGTTATATTACAGTGTTTGTGGATTCTTTAAAACCACAGGAGACACAGGACGAACAGGAAAATTCAAAAGAAGAAACGAAAGATGAAAACTCACAGGAAAATAAGAATGAAACAGTAACAGAAAATCCGACAGAAGATACCGTACAGGAAGAAAATAAAAATACTTCGGAACAAACTCCAAGTGATTCCAAAAATGAATCAGAAACGACGGACGAGACTGTGGAGAATCCGGAAGCTCCGACCATTTCCAACGAAGGAACACAGGAAAATACAGGAGAACAGCAGTCTCAGGAATCAGAAAATAAATCCCAGGAAAGTTCTGGGGAAGGTTCAAACGAGACAGCTGGGGAGCAGTCTGTTAGAAGCACTCAGAATCAGGAAGTGACGGAGTCAGCACAGACTGAAGAAAAAGCTCCAATTGGAAACTTAGAAGACAGTGCAACTGGAATTAAAGTAGATGGAGATTTTCTTCCGCCTTATGTGGATTTGCGTGTATCAAAGATTACAGACAGTGATGTAGAAGAAGAGGCAGATATCGAGGCAATTTTAAAAAGCTATGAGATTACGCTTTGGAACTTAAAAACCGATGAGGAATACGAAGTTCCGGAAGGAAAAAAAGTTACAGTGATGATTCCAGTTCCGGAAGGGGCACAGCTTTATGAATCCTTGATTATTGCTCACTATATGGAAGAAAAAGGAGAGTATGAATACTTTGTTGCCGGACAGAACCTAAATCTTGTAGATGGATATCTGGTATTTGAAACTGCATCGTTTAGTCCATTTAATATTGGTGGAAATCAGTTAGTTGGAATTGGAACGAAGAGTCCGAATCATAAACCAAGTGTTTCCTATTATAGCGATGCGACGGCAGGAAGTCTGACCATGGTTCCGGCAGCAGGAAATACGATGGCATCTTCAAAGACGGGTACTTCTTCTAATTCCAGTACGAAGAAAAACAGCACAGATTCATCTGTGAAATCTGGTGCAGTGATTGCATCAAGTGAAATCGGAACAAATTTAAATAGAAGCAGTTCCAGTCAGAGTGATTCTTCGGTTACACCGATTGAAAGACCGACACTTTTGACGGCGCAGGGCAGTAGTTCCACGTCAGGAAGTACAACTGCTTCCACAAGTGCCTCTTCCAATGCGAAAACAGGAGACAGTATGAATCTGTTTGCATGGATGGGTGCAGGGATTGCATCATTTGCAGTGATGGTGAAAGCAGACCTGACCAGAAAGAGAAGAAGAAAAAGCAGAAAATATATGAAATAAGTGATAGAACAAAAATCCTTTCCATATTATAGATTATAGAATGATAATACTATAAATATGGGAGGGATTTTTTTGGAGCAAAATGTAAAAACGCAGTCCAAACTGACACAGATGATAAAAATGCTGCTTATCGCTTACCTTGTAACAGGCGTTCTGCTATTGATTCTGGCATTTTTACTTTATAAATTTCAACTAAATGAAAACCAGATTCATCTTGGGATTTTAGTTACATACATTTTGTCCTGTTTTGTGGGAAGCTTTGTGCTTGGAAAAAGCGTCAAAGAGCGCTGTTTTTTATGGGGAATGGGACTGGGGGCTTCTTATGCCCTTTTGTTAACCGTGGTGACCTGGATTACTGAACGCAGGATACAAGGCGATATAAAAGAGTTTTTCATCACTTATGGACTTTGTATTTTAGCAGGGGCTCTTGGAGGGATGTTGTCTTAAATAAATACTTGCCTATCCATAAGGTCCTATGCTATAATAAACGAAAGCGCTTATGCGTAAAAATTGTATCAATACAGGAGGAATATGTGATGAAACATATCAAAACATTAAATACAAAAAGTTTACAGAACACAGTAAAAAAAGGTGGATGCGGCGAATGCCAGACTTCATGTCAGTCAGCTTGTAAAACATCCTGCACAGTAGGAAACCAGAGCTGCGAAAACAAATAATAGCATTTTTAGAAACAATAAAAACAGGAAAAAGAATCCTGCCTGCAGGATTCTTTTTCCTGTTTTAGAGAACATTAGAAAGGGATAAAGTTGTGATTCATCGTTATAAAAATAATGGTTATAATATCGTACTTGATGTAAACAGTGGTTCTGTCCATGTGGTAGATGATATTGTTTATGATATTGTAGGATGTCTGGAAGAAAAAATGCCGGAAGAAGCCATTTTAGAAAAATTTAAAAATCAATATAAAGAAGAGAACATTCGCACAGCAATCGAAGAATGTCGAGAATTAGAAGAAGCGCAGATGCTGTTTACAAATGATATTTATGAAAATGCGATTGAGAGTTTTAAAGACCGCCCAACCGTAGTAAAAGCACTGTGCTTACATATTGCACATGACTGTAATCTTGCATGCAGATATTGTTTCGCGGAAGAGGGAGAATATCATGGAAGAAGAGCCCTGATGACTTATGAAGTCGGAAAACAGGCGCTTGATTTTCTGATTGCAAATTCTGGAAACCGCAAGAACCTTGAGGTTGACTTCTTTGGAGGAGAGCCTCTTATGAACTGGAATGTGGTCAAAGAATTAGTTGCTTATGGTCGTTCTCAGGAAAAAATTCATAATAAACATTTTCGTTTTACATTGACAACAAATGGTGTACTCTTAGATGATGACATCATGGAGTTTGCCAATAAAGAAATGGACAATGTTGTTCTTAGTATTGATGGAAGAAAAGAAGTCCATGATTTCATGCGTCCGTTCCGCAAAGGAAAGGGAAGTTATGATTTGGTTGTTCCGAAATTCCAGAAATTTGCAGACAGCAGAGGTCAGCAGAAATACTATGCAAGAGGAACATTTACCCATCATAATCTGGATTTCTCAGAAGACGTACTGCATCTTGCGGACCTTGGCTTTGAACAGATTTCTGTAGAGCCGGTTGTAGCAGATGAAAAAGAAGAGTATGCAATCAAAAAAGAAGATATTCCAAAAATCTGTGAAGAATATGATAAACTTGCAAAAGAAATGATTCGACGCAATAAAGAGGGAAAAGGATTTAACTTCTTCCACTTTATGATAGATTTGACAGGAGGTCCTTGTGTATACAAGAGACTGTCCGGATGTGGTTCAGGAACAGAATATCTGGCTGTCACTCCTTGGGGAGATTTATACCCATGTCACCAGTTTGTTGGTGAAGAAGAGTTCCTTATGGGAAATGTATGGGATGGAGTGAAAAAACCGGAAATTTCCTGTCAATTTAAAAACTGTAATGTCTACGCAAAAGAAAAATGTAAAAATTGCTTTGCCAGATTTTATTGTAGTGGCGGATGTGCTGCAAACTCTTATAATTTTACAGGCAGAATCGATGACGTTTATGAAATCGGCTGTGAACTGCAAAGAAAAAGAGTAGAATGTGCGATTATGATAAAAGCGGCTATGGCAGAAGAAGAGTAAGACAGGACAGAGAATTTAAATAATCAGCAAAGAAAGGAAAAATCATGAAGAAAAGCAAAGGAATTCTCGTATTGATACTGACGGTGTTTATGACGGCATTTTTAGTCTTTACATCAGCAGTCGGTTTAGGCCCAACCGGAACAGGTTCTGCAAAAAACATCAAACGTGGTCTTGACCTTTCCGGTGGTGTCAGTATCACTTATGAGGCATCAAAAAAGAATCCTACAGACGATGAAATGTCAGATACCATTTATAAGCTTCAAAAACGTGTAGAAAACTACAGCAGTGAAGCTCAGGTATACAAAGAGGGAGACAACCGTATTAACGTGGAAATTCCGGATGTAACAGACGCAAATGCGATTCTGGAAGAACTCGGAACACCAGGCTCTCTTTACTTTATTGCACATAAAGGTTCTGACGGAACAGAAAACTATTCAACAACAGATGGTGTGACTTATACCTTAAATAAGACCATCGAAGAACTCGAAGAAGATGGTTCCATTGTACTGACCGGAACAGATGTAAAAACGGCAAGTGCACAGGTTGTACAGGATGACTTAAAAAACAATACAAACGTTGTTGATTTAACACTGACAAAAGATGGAACAGAGAAGTTCGCAGAGGCAACAAAGGCAGCTTATGAGGACAGCCATGATTCTATCGGTATTTATTATGATGGTCAGTTTGTAAGTGTACCGAGTGTAAATGCAGAAATCAAAGATGGAAAAGCTCAGATTTCCGGAATGAAAAATGCAGAAGAAGCAGAAAATCTGGCGTCTACCATCCGTATCGGTGGTCTGAAACTGGAATTAAAAGAACTTCGTTCCAATGTAGTAGCAGCACAGCTTGGAGAAGAAGCAATTGCAACCAGTTTAAAAGCAGCCGCAATTGGTCTGATTTTAGTTATTTTATTTATGATTCTGGTTTATCGTGTACCTGGTGTCGTAGCCGGTGTAGCTCTGATTATCTATACCTGCCTCGACTTAATCTGTTTAAATGCGTTTGATTTGACGCTGACTCTTCCGGGTGTAGCCGGTATTATTCTTTCCATTGGTATGGCAGTGGATGCAAATGTTATTATCTATGCACGTATTCAGGAAGAAATCAGCGCCGGTAAAAGCGTTCAGACTGCAATCAAGAGCGGATTTCAGAAGGCTTTTTCTGCAATCTTAGATGGTAATGTTACAACCTTGATTGCAGCATTTGTATTAAACTGGCTCGGAACAGGTTCTGTGAAAGGATTTGCACAGACACTGGCACTTGGTATTGTATTATCCATGTTTACTGCTCTGGTTGTATCCCGTTTTATTATGTATGCAGTTTACGCAGTCGGAGTCAGAGATGCAAAATTCTATGGTACAAAGAAAGAAAGAGAACCGATTCATTTCCTTGCAAAGAAGAAAGTTTTCTTTACAATTTCTCTTATTTTAGTACTTTCTGCACCGGTAGCCATGATAATCTTTGGTAAGACAACCGGAAGCGCATTAAAATACAGTCTGGAATTCCAGGGCGGTACTTCTACGAATGTAACCTTTAATGAAGATATGACCATTCAGGAAATTGACTCTAAGGTAACACCGGTTGTAGAAGAAGTAACCGGTGATAAAAATATTCAGGCGACAAAAGTAGTGGGAAGTAATCAGGTGATTATCAAGACCATTACTTTAGATGTGGAAACCAGAGAAAAATTAAATAATGCACTGGTAGAGAACTTTGATGTAGACCCGGATTTAATTACAAGTGAAAGTATTTCTTCTACAGTAAGTAAAGAAATGCGTTCCGATGCAGTAAAAGCAGTGATAATTGCAACAATTTTGATGCTGTTATATATCTGGTTCCGCTTTAAAGATATCCGCTTTGCAGGAAGTGCGGTACTTGCACTGATTCATGACGTACTGGTTGTACTGGCTTTCTATGCGATTGCACGAGTATCCGTGGGAACTACCTTTATTGCGTGTATGCTGACCATTGTTGGTTACTCCATTAATGCGACTATCGTTATTTTCGACCGTATCCGTGAAAACTTAAAGACAGCAGGAAAGAAGAAAGATTTGGAACTGGTTGTAAATACCAGTATTACCCAGACCTTAACAAGAAGTATTTATACTTCCCTGACTACCTTTATCATGGTATTCTTCCTGTTTGTGCTTGGAGTTTCTTCTGTACGTGAATTTGCAATGCCGCTTATGGTTGGTATTGTATGCGGTGGATATTCTTCTGTATGCATTACCGGAGCACTTTGGTATGTGATGAGAACAAAACTGAAAAAGAAATAAAGTTTGAGAAAGGGACTGTGTGAAAGCAGTCTCTTTTTTATTTGTATCATTGTATAAGTGTGGTATAGTATATATAATAGAAGAAAAAACAGGAAGATAAGGACAGAAATGACATGCAAAAATGGATGGTTTTGGCAAAAAAAGCGGATTTTTATGGAATCGGCAGGAAATTTGGAATCGACCCAGTGATTGCAAGGGTGATTAGAAATAGAGAACGGATAAGCGAAGAAGAAATTGAACAGTATCTGTATGGAGGGATGAATCAAATTTATTCTTTTAGACAGATGAAAGGAATGGAGGAGGCACTGGAGCTTTTACTGGAAAAAATCAGAGAAAAGAAAAAGATACGAATCATCGGAGATTATGATATAGACGGCGTATGCTCGACTTATATTTTATTAATTGGCTTAAAAAAAGCAGGAGCAATCGTAGATATTGATATTCCGGATCGAATCAAGGACGGCTATGGAATCAGCAAAGAATTAATTGACCTTGCCTATCAGGCTGGAACGGATACGATTATCACCTGTGATAATGGGATTAGTGCCATGGAACAGGTTACCTATGCAAAAAATCTTGGAATGACAGTGATTGTGACGGACCATCATGAGATTCCCTATGAGGAACAGGAAGATGGCAGTATCAAAACAATTCTTCCACCTGCAGATGCCATTGTAAATCCGAAGCAGGAGGGGTGTCTGTATCCGTTTAAGGGAATCTGTGGGGCGATGGTTGCATATAAGCTGATTTGTGGTTTGTATGAGAAAAAAGGATTTCCAAAAGAAGCGCAGGAAGAATTTATTGAATTTGCGGCGATAGCAACGGTTGGTGATGTGATGGATTTGCAGGATGAAAACCGTATCGTCGTAAAGGAAGGGCTTAGAAGAATGAAAAATACGAAAAATTATGGTTTAAAAGCCTTAATTCGTGTCAATCATTTAGAAGAGGCGGAACTGACCGGTTATCATATCGGGTTTGTCTTAGGTCCTTGTATTAACGCAAGCGGTCGGTTAAGTACGGCAAAAAAAGCCTTAAATCTTTTGTTGTGTACCGATGAAAAAAAAGCGCAGGAACTGGCAGAAGAATTAAAAGCCTTAAATGATAGCCGAAAAGAGATGACACAAAAAGGTGTGGAACAGGCCGAAAAGCTGGTAGAGACAACAGAATTAAAAAATGACAGGGTGCTGGTAATTTATCTGCCAGACTGTCATGAAAGCCTGGCTGGAATTATTGCCGGACGGATTCGAGAGGCGTATAACAAACCGGTCATTGTATTGACAAAAGGAAAAGACGGAGTAAAAGGTTCGGGACGCTCGATTGAAACCTATCACATGTTTAAAGAACTCGTAAAGTGCAAGGATTTGCTTTCTAAGTTTGGAGGTCATCCGATGGCAGCAGGACTTTCCCTGCCGGAAGAAAACATTGAGGCATTTCGTGAGGCATTAAACAAAAACTGCACATTAACACAGGAAGATATGATGGAAAAGGTTTTAATTGATGTGCCGATGCCGATTTCTTATGTGACCATTCCACTTATCCGTCAGCTTTCCTTGTTAGAGCCATTTGGAAAGGGAAACAATAAGCCGGTTTTTGCAGAGAAAAATATAAAAATCACACAGTGCAGGATTTTTGGGAAAAATAAAAATGTGGTAAAAATGAAGCTTTACGATGGAAACGGAGTCTGCATGGATGGAGTCTGGTTTGGAGATGGAGAAGCGTTTGTAAATGAAGTTCAGACGAAAGAACGCTGGTCAATTGCTTACTATCCGTCTATTAATACATACAATGGGCGGGAATCTGTCGAAATTATCGTGCAAAATTATATTTGATTCCGAAATAAAAAGATGTTATACTAAATACCACATTTAAAAATTCGATTTAAATTGACAAATTCGAAAATATAAAAGAGGAAGCGGGGAAGAACGAATTATGAAAAAACTGGAAGAATATGTAAGAAGTATTCCGGATTTTCCGGAGCCTGGAATTATTTTCCGAGATGTAACAAGCATTTTGCAGGATGCAGATGGATTGAAATTAGCAGTAGATTCCATGCAGGCACTTTTGGAAGATACGGATGCAGATGTTATTGTAGGAACAGAATCAAGAGGATTTATTTTTGGAGCTCCAATCGCATATAACTTACATAAACCGTTGGTTCTGGTAAGAAAAAAAGGAAAACTTCCTTGCGAGACAGTAGAAAAAAGTTATGATTTGGAATATGGAAGTGCAACTATTGAAATGCATAAAGATTCTATTAAGCCAGGTCAGAAAGTAGTAATTGTAGATGATTTGATTGCAACAGGGGGAACAATTGAAGCAACTGCAAAACTAGTAGAAGAATTAGGTGGAACAGTTGTAAAAATTATCTTTTTAATGGAACTGGAAGGATTAAAAGGAAGAGAACGTCTGAAAGGATATGACGTAGAAGCTGTTATCAAATATCAGGGAAAATAGAAATCAGGTGAACGAAGATATGGAAAAAAATCATACATCATCGCTTCAGGACGACGAAATTGCTAAAATCAAAAAAGCAGATGCAAGCGTCAAGACCATGGAAGATTTTACCAGTCCGGAGATTTTATATAAGGAACTGATTTCAAGTGTAAAGAAGTACCATCCGTCCACTGATATTTCCATGATAGAAAAGGCATACCAGATTGCAAATAATGCGCACAAGGGACAGTTAAGAAAATCAGGAGAACCCTATATTATTCATCCGCTTTGTGTTGCAATTATTCTGGCAGATTTGGAACTCGATAAAGAGACGATTGTTGCAGGACTTTTACATGACGTTGTCGAAGATACGGTTATGACAACCGAAGAGATTACCGGAGAGTTCAATGCAGAGGTTTCTCTTTTGGTAGACGGAGTAACCAAACTGGGACAGTTAAGTTACTCAGCGGACAAGATAGAAGTGCAGGCAGAAAACTTAAGAAAAATGTTTCTTGCCATGGCAAAAGATATCCGTGTTATTTTGATTAAACTGGCAGACCGTCTGCACAATATGAGAACATTAAAATATATGCCTCCTCATAAGCAGAAAGAAAAAGCCAGAGAGACGATGGATATCTATGCACCGATTGCACAGCGTCTTGGTATTTCAAAAGTAAAAATAGAATTAGATGACCTGTCATTAAAATATCTGAAACCGGATGTGTATTATGATTTGGTGGAAAAAATCAATCTCAGAAAAAGTGAAAGGGAACTTTTTGTGGGGGAGATTGTAAAAGAAGTAAGACAGCATATTGAAAATGCGGGGATTCATGCACAGATTGACGGACGTGTCAAACACTTTTTCAGCATCTATAAAAAGATGGTCAATCAGGACAAGACACTCGACCAAATTTATGATTTATTTGCAGTTCGTATTATCGTAGATACTGTGCGGGACTGTTATGCCTGTCTTGGAATTATTCATGAAATGTATAAACCGGTTCCTGGGCGTTTTAAAGACTATATTGCAATGCCAAAGCCAAATATGTATCAGTCTCTTCATACAACCTTGATTGGTCCAAAAGGACAGCCGTTTGAAATTCAGATTCGTACATTTGAAATGCACAGAACAGCGGAATATGGTATTGCTGCCCACTGGAAGTACAAAGAGGTTTCCAACAATGGCGGAAAAGAAAATACAACCCGTCAGGAAGAAGAAAAGATGAGCTGGCTGCGTCAGATTCTGGAATGGCAGAGAGATATGTCAGACAATAAAGAATTTTTGAGTCTGTTAAAAAACGACCTCGATTTATTTTCAGAAAGTGTATACTGCTTTACACCGGCAGGGGATGTCAAAACGCTTCCAAATGGCTCAACTCCGATTGATTTTGCGTACAATGTACATAGTGCAGTTGGAAATAAGATGGTTGGAGCACGTGTCAATGGAAAATTAGTTCCGATTGAGTATGTGATTAAAAATGGAGACCGGATTGAGATTATCACTTCACAGAACTCAAAAGGTCCAAGCCGTGACTGGTTAAAAGTCGTAAAAAGCACACAGGCAAAAAATAAGATTAATCAGTGGTTTAAACAGGAGAGAAAAGAGGACAACATCTTAAAAGGAAAAGAGATGTTGAACCAGTATGCAAAGGTAAAGGGCTTTTCTCTTGGAAATCTGACCAAGCAGAAATATCTGGAAGCCGTTATGAAAAAATATGGTTTCCGTGACTGGGATTCCGTACTTGCTGCCGTTGGTCATGGCGGTTTAAAAGAAGGTCAGGTTTTAAATAAGCTGTTAGAGCTGTATAATAAAGACCATAAAGCAGAGCTGACTGATGAAAAAGTATTAGAGGCAGCTTCAGAGAACAGTAAAGAAAAAATCCGTCCACACAAAGGAAAAAGCGGAATTATTATCAAAGGAATGAATGACTTAAATGCCCGTTATCCAAAATGCTGTAATCCGCTTCCGGGTGATGAAATTGTGGCTTATGTCACACGTGGACGAGGTGTTACGATTCACCGTACGGATTGTGTCAATGTGTTAAATATGTCAGCAGAAGAACGCCAGCGTCTGATGGAAGCAGAATGGGAGAGCACAACAGGCGGTGGAGAAAATGAACAGTATACGGCAGAGATTACAGTTTATGCGTACAATCGTACAGGTCTGATTGTAGATATCTCGAAAATCTTTACAGAGCGGAAAATAGATATTTCATCACTGAATACCAGAACAAGCAAACAGGGAATTGCGACAATCAGTCTGGCATTTGACGTAAAGAGTAAAGAAGAACTTCAAAGTCTGATTACAAAAATCAGACAGATAGAGAGTGTAAAAGATATTGAACGAACAACCGGTTGATAAAAAGGAGAAAAGCGATGAAAAACTTAAATCTCAGGTCACTCGTGGTAGGACCGGTTATGACAAACTGCTATTTTCTGCAAAATAAAGAGACGACAGAGTTGATTTTGGTAGACCCAGGTGCAGAAGCAGAACGTATTAGCAGGATGATTAAAAAACTGGGGGAAAAACCAGTTGCAATTTTACTGACGCATGGACATTATGACCATATGATGGCGGTAAATGAATTAAGACAGGAATGGAAGATTCCCGTTTTTGCATCAAAAGCAGAAAAAGAAACCCTTTCCAATCCTGAAATCAATCTTTCTCTTGAATGGGAAGGAAGAGGATATAC
>JAIIAN010000391.1 GCA_022717655.1 Bacillota bacterium
CCATCGATGCTTCTGCCATCATCGCCAAAGGCAAACGTGCAGATCATGACCAGCTTCCCGATGAAATCAAGGAAATCTGGGAGGCAAATTGCCAAAGATGGAAGCGCATCAAGGAACTCTTCGAAGCATGCAAGTCTTATCAGTTGTCTTGTGACCGCTTCGAGGGATTGAATGCAGCCAACGACGAGTTCCAGAAGATGCTCCTCACTCTCAAGACAGAATACTATGCCTACAAACAGGGTATGGAGGCGTATGACCATGCTGTTCCTGGCACAGAGGAGAATACTGCCGAGGCAAAGACAGAAACGGTAGTCTCTGCCAATGCCATCGGCAATGCGCGTTCTTACATCGCCAAGAACCTCGATAAGTTGATTCAGCTGAAGGCTGATGGCAAGGAGCAGCAGGCTGAGAAGCTGCAGGCCAACATCGAGAAGCGTGTGAACACCCTGCTCGATGCAAAGGCAGACATCAAGCCAGAGACTCTTGCCAAAATCAAGGAGGCTGGCATCGTGATTCCCGAAGAGGAGGTGAAGCCGGATGAGAGCCAAGCAGATTCAGCAGGCGCTGAAACCGCTACTGCAGAGTAGTTCTCAGGTCTTTCTCGGCCAAGGGCTTCACACCCTCGGCTTGTTGGGCTGGATATTGGAGCAGACAGGTGCAGCGCAAGTCGCTGTCACCACCTTCTCCACATCTGACGCATTCCTGTGCGGAATGATCAACCTTCGCAAGCGTGGGATGATTCAGCACTCAACGTTAGTGGCTGACGTCAAGGCTTCAGCCAAGACTCTCAAACTGAGTCGGCTGATGACGGAGGCTTTTGACGAGGTGAAGATGACGCTTAATCACTCCAAAATCATCCTCGTCGCTAACGACAAGTGGTTAGTTACTGTGATTACATCTCAGAACCAGACTTATGGTGACCGTGCGGAATGCACATTCCTCACTACGGATAGAGATGTTTATCTCGATGTTCATAATATGCTTAATGATTTGTTAGATGATACGACAACAATTCCCTTATCTCGAGGAGAGCAAACTGCTCCTTCAGAATGTCTATGAACTCGGCAAGGCGTTGACACCTGTCGAGCAGGTGCCTATCATGATTGATTTGTCTGATGACGAGTCGTCAGCTCTGAAGCTTGAGCTGCAGGAGCCTCGCTCACCTTATCGCAAGCAATACCTGCTTGGACTGGCAGAGACCGCCAATGAGTTGCGCACATCCAATATTGCGCTTGCAAAGGTCGGTTCTCCTGGTGCATACCATGCAGTCATGTCGGAACTCTCGCAGATCATTGCCAATCTTGGTTGAATATGAGTCTACCAGTCAATGTCGATGACTACATGAAGTACATGCCTCTCAATGAGGATGAGCTTCAAGACCTGCATCTCTCTGCTGTTGTCAAGGCCAGGGTTGAGCGCCTGCGAGGCTGCTACGCCTTCTGGCTTCGCTATCCTCGCTACTCAGTGAGGGAAATGGTGGAGCAGGACAAAGCGATGTTCGGCATCAGCGAGAGTCAGGCATACGATGATATTCATCTCTGCCAGCTCATGCTCGGCAACCTCAATGCTGCATCCAAGGAGTTCTGGCGGTGGAAGGTCAACCAGGAGATAGATGAGGATCGCAAGGCAGCCAAGGCTGCAGGTGACTTCCGGGCTCTCGCCTCGATGCAGAAAAACCGCATCAAGAACAACCGTACCGACTCACCTGATGAGCCTGATCTTGCTTTCGACAAGATTGTGCCTGTTGAGTTCATCATGACAGATGATCCTACAGTCATCGGTTTGCAGAAGATTCCAAATCTTCGTGCGAAAATCAAGAAAATGGAGAAGCGATACTCTATGCCTGACATAGAGGACGCTGATTTTGAGGAGTTGCCAAATGACGGGTCAGCCTAAAAAACTATTCTTCAATGATGTGCAGTCCAGAGTCTTGCAGCTCATGCCTCATGACCTGGTCTGCGAG
>JAIIAN010000392.1 GCA_022717655.1 Bacillota bacterium
ATGTAGAACGCTTCGTAAAAATCTCTCATCGTATTCAGAACGATTTTTCAGAAATTCCAATACCGTTTCATCCCTTGTATATTGATAGCTCATTTGACGAAAGTATCCAATTTTTGCTTTTGGTGAAATTGTTAAACCGGGCGCATTGATAGCAATATGGTGGAGTAAAGTACTTTTGCCAGCACCATTTTTACCCGAAATTGCAATTTTTTTACCAAGCGGCATTTGAAAACTTACTTCATTTAATAATACTTTGTTATCCGCTTGAAGAGTAAATCGGTCTGCCATTATCGGAAATTTATTATGCAGCTCTAAATTTCTCGATTGATGGAAGTTTATTTGCCTATCCTCTTTTACAGCATCGACTTCCTGAAGTTTTTCCATTCGTTGCTCAATGGCCTTTGCTGCACGCTGCATAGCTTTTTGGCTCGTACCTTTGGATTTTGTCATAAAGGACTTATCCGGCTTTGCATTCGCATCTTTTTTTGACAATCGACCTGCTTGTGCAACTTTTTCAGCTTTCTTCATTTTTTCTTGTGCTGCTTTTTCTAGCCTGCTCTTTTCTTTTATGAACTGTTCATGTGCTTGACTCTGCTGTTCACGTTCTAACTTCTTTTGTGCCATGTAGTCGCTGTAATTTCCTGAATAGATTCGTACCTTACCTTCATGAACTTCCCAAATTGTCGTAACTAGTTCATCTAATACAGAACGGTCATGACTAATTAATACAAGCGCTCCGTAGTAATACCTAAGTTCATCGAGCAAAAACGAAATCCCCTCTTGGTCTAAGTGAGTAGTCGGCTCATCAATTAATAAAGCTTCATAATAATGAGTAAACAATTTAGCGAGTTTCATCCTTGTTTGTTCCCCACCGCTTAGCTGATTAGAGTCTTTTGGTACGTCTAATTTTCCAAGTAACACTGGATCAGCATCACGTACTGATGGAGTTTCAAGTTGCTCAAAATAGCCATTCTCAACAAGCCGATTCACCTTTCCCGTTGTTGGCTTAATGATACCCGCCAGTAATTTTAGTAACGTGCTTTTACCTGCACCATTTTTACCGACTATGCCGATACGGTCAAATTGGTGTACAGCTAATCTTTCAATCTTTAAAACCTCTTTATCTAGATATGTCACTTCTACATTTTCTAATTCAAAACAGATTTGTTCCATCTTTCGCTACCCCCGAAATATTTTTATTCCGTATCGATAGCTAGAATCGATACGAGCCTCTTTCTCAAAACCAAGCTCGTATCAAAAGAATAGTAAAAATTGCATGAAATTCCCCTCCTATTTTGCTTTCCTTACGATAACAGCATTTAATACAATTAATATACCTGTAATCAAAAATAATACGGCCACATTTGTTAAGTGGATCAGAACCCCAGCAAATGCGTAACCCAACGGTGTTGCAAGTAATGCCAAACTTCCAACAAAACTAAACACTCTCCCAAGTAAATGAGGTTCAATTTCGGTTTGGATAAGAGCATAAAACGGAGCTGAAAATAATGGACCAGACAATCCCACTAGACCAGCCATTACGATAAATCCATAGAATAAAGTTGATGGAAGTGTGCCAGAAATGAATAAGGCAATCCCCATCAGTATCATTCCGCTAACAATGAGTTTCAATTTTTCAAATCGATCTCCGAAAATCCCCATTAATATACCACCAAAGATGAGGCCAACAGCAAAAACAATTTCGATTATTCCAGCTTCAACTACGCCCTTCTCGAAATGATTTCGTGTCATAAGCGGAAAGTAAGTGCCTAGCGGAATATACAGCACCGAAACAATCGTAATCGTGACTGTTAACCTTAATAAAACAGGATGTTTTACAAGTGCATGATATCCTTCTTTCATATCGCTGATAAAACTAGAAGAATCAACAGTTTCTGAACTCTGTACATTTGGAATGTGAATAAATAGCAAAATACTATTAGCAATTACTGCCCCAAAGAC
>JAIIAN010000393.1 GCA_022717655.1 Bacillota bacterium
ACAAATATCTGATTGGACTTATTATTTAACATATAAAACGGGAAAAAGAACAGAGGAAAGACAAGGAAAAAGAAATTATCAAACTAAAAAGTGGAGTGGTATAGGGAAAAAAGAGTCCCAATTCTTTAATGATAAAAAGAAAAGAGTAATTCATGAAGTTAGATACATTGATTTATCAAGGTTACTACCAACTAGGAATTTTGGAGATGCTGCTTTTAAAATTGCCAATGAGAATCGGCAACAAAATTTAAGTCTATCTGATATTATAATTGATAAATTAAATAAATATTTGTCATATATTTTTGAAGAAATTATTCAAAATCAACAACACTGCGACTATTTAGATAAGCTCATATTTACCTATTCAAACTCAGGTAATTATTCTAGCTTTAATGCAGCTTCTGGCGAAGAGGCTATAATGCGCCTTTTGTCAGAAATACTTGAAGTAGGTGAGAAAGGATTGATACTTATTGATGAAATTGATGCGGGTCTTCATCCTAAAATACAAAGAAGGCTACTTGATGTTCTATACCACATTTCACGGTATGAGGGTAAACAATTCATTATCACATCACACTCACAGACAATACTTTCTTCTGTACCAATTAAATCTAGAATTTTCATTGAAAATAAAAACGGGAAATTTTCTTGTATTCAAAATTCAAGTTTAAATGCCATGCTATGTAAGATGGATAGTGAGTTACATACCCTATTTGATATTTACTGTGAAGATGATATTGCAAAGAAAATAATTGAAAAAATGTTTATGGAGCTAATGGAGCAAGATGTATTTACTAAGCCTATAAATGTAATTATTTGCGGTTCGGCAAATAAAACATATGATAGTTATAAACTGTATAAGGATACCTATCAACAACGAAAAATAAAAACAGGGTATGCCTGCATACTAGATGCAGATATGAAAGGACAAAAATCCTCATATTCGGAGCAGAAATTTTCTGATGATGCTAATGTCCACTTTCTTTTTGGAAGAATGACAGATCATAATCCAGAAAAATTTCTAGTTGAACAATATCTTTCCAAAAATCCAAATACCAATTTACAGTATCATTTAAATAACACTAATAATCATGCTTTATTTGACAAAATGATTGAGTTAAATCTTTCTCAGAATAAAGATGGAGCATTCAATCAATGCTGGGATGCGATGATTCAAAATAATCCAAATTATTTAGATGATTTTAAGACATTCATTGGGGAGCGGATAGAATATTTCACAGCTGAAAATTTATAGTAATACATTGTGTTTTATAGAATAAAATGACTACTAACTGCAATTTCAACGACCTCTACAACTTTACCCAAGTCATTAAGCTCGGAAGTTTCAGCCGTACGGCGCAGACATTGAGCACATAATCCTTAGTAATCAGCAAATCAACGTCGTCCGAAATCAGCTTTCAGACGACCTTTCCTACCCCAACTCACGCCTTACTAAACACCACTTCCTCCGCCAACCGCGATTTCGGCAGTTCCGCATTAAAATCATCGCTCGCGCGGTAGCCGAAGGACACCACGGCGACCGCGGTGTAGCCTTTTTCGGTCAGGCCGAACTCTTGGTTCAGCACCGCCATATCCGCGCCTTCCATCGGCACCGCGTCGATGCCTAACGCGACGGCGGCGAACATGGCAAAGCCCATATTGATGTGCACTTGTTTGGCGAGCCACTCGGCTTCGTCTTTGAACTGGTTGCGGTGGATGCCTAAGAAGGTGCGGCGTGCGCCGTCGCCGCCTGCCTTAAATTCGGCGTTGGCGTAGCGGCCGTCCTGGTCTTCTTTTTCCAAAATTTCGGTTAAAAATGCGTCGTCGGCGTGGGTGCGGGCGGCGAACACAACCACGTGCGATGCGTCGCTTACTTTTTCGGCGTTAAACGGGAAGTTCGGCACAATGGCTTTCGCCACCCGCGCTTTGCCGGCTTCGTCGTCGGCGATGACAAAGTG
>JAIIAN010000394.1 GCA_022717655.1 Bacillota bacterium
AAGCGAAGTGGGCAACCGTGGAGGCAGCTATTACAACCATAACAAGCAGGTGGATGAAGCTGTGAAAGGCACTACTATTGCGGCGAAGAACGATATCAGCATTGCGAGCGGCAAAGATATCAATATAAAAGGCAGCAACGTAACCAGTGAAGCAGGAAAAGCAGACCTGGCTGCCAAAAATAATATAAATATCGCTAATGAAACAGAATACCACGAGCGCCTGCATGAATATCATTCTAAGGTTAGCGGTGTCTTGTCTTCCAAAACAACGGATATTTATGATTACAGTAAGCAGAATACTGTTGTCGGCAGCAATGTTTCTGCCGGAGAGCTTGCGATGAGCAGCAAAAAAGATACGAACATTACAGGCAGCAACGTAGTTGCAGATAATGACGTAAACGTAAAAACCGGCGGCAATCTGAATATCGGCAGTGCGGAGCAGATAAGCGAAAGCGAATACATAAAATCTGTCAAGAAGAGTGGAATTCTTAGCGGAGGCGGTTTAGGCTTTACCATTGGCAAGGAAAAGCAGAAGGATCAATACGCCAACCAGAATACTGAGCAGGTGGGAAGCACAGTTGGCAGCGTTAAAGGCAATGTGAACCTGGATGCAGATAAGGCTGCTAACGTTAAAGGCAGTACTGTTGTTGCGGGTAAAGATATCAATATCACTGGCGAAAATGTTAAAATTGAAAACAGCAACAGTGTCTATAATGCACAGGAGAAGCATGAGTTTAAAAGAACAGGACTGAGTGTTTCGGTTGGCGGCGCTTATGTAGATGTTGTAAATAACGCAGCGAACAGCGTAAAACATGCAACAGATGTTGAAGATAAACGCCTTGGTGCTTTAGTTGCTGTCAAAGGATACAAGGATGCTGATAAAGCTATCAAAAATATTAAAGGCAATGGCGGTGGCAAGGCAACCGAAAACTTGTCTATTAATGTCAGCCTTGGCACAACGAAGAGCAAGAGTGAAAGTAATAGCACAACAACAGTAGCTAACGCCAGCGAAGTAAAGGCTGGTGGAGAGGTTAATGTTACTTCTACGAAGAAAGATATTGATATCACTGGCAGCAATGTTGAAGGCAAGGATGTTACCTTAAACGCTAAAGAAAACCTTAATATAACTGCGTCTAAAAATACTAATAAAACGGAGCAAAACAGTAAATCCAGCAGTGCGAGCGTTGGCGCAAGCCTAGAACTTGGTAAAGGCCCAAGCTACAGCATTTCTGGCAGTATGTCCAAGGGAGAAGTGTCTGCAAATGGCACAACCTATAACGAAAGCACTGTAACCGCCAATAAAGATTTGAGTTTTGCAAGTGGTAACGACACTAACATTAAAGGCGGCAAGCTGAGTGGCGAAAAAGTTACCGGTAACGTAGGCGGAGACCTTAATATTGAAAGCAAGCAGGATAGTAACAGCTATAAGGAAAACAATAAATCAGTTGGCGTAAGCATTGGCCTTGGCAGCAATAAAGCCGTCAGCGGCAGTGCAAGCGTAGGCAAGATTGACAGCAAATACGAAAGCGTTACTGACCAGAGCGGTATTTACACAGGCAAAGAAGGCTTTGATATTCGTGTAGAAGCTAATACAGACCTTAAGGGTGGTATTATTTCAAGTACTGCTGATGCTGACAAGAACAAGCTTTCGACAGATATGTTGACGTTTGAGGATATTGAAAATAAGGCGGATTATAAAGCAGGTGGAGCTGGCATCAAAATAAATAAAAACAATGATGCAGAATACAATGAAAAAGGTATAACACCTGATATTGGCATGCCTGCAAGCGGAGAAGCTGAAAGTACGACGAAAGCTACAATTAGCAAAGGTACAATTGAAATTCGTGATAAGGAAAACCAAAAGCAGGATATTAAAGACCTGAATCGTGATACCCAAAACAGCCTTAATAAGCTTGGTGAAATTTTTGACAAGACAAAGGTTGAAGAACGCCAAGAA
>JAIIAN010000395.1 GCA_022717655.1 Bacillota bacterium
AAGTATACTTTCCTTGCCTTACAAAATTCACAGCTTCGGAAGGATCCGAAACACCCAGAACTTTCCCCTCGCTGATTTTCTTTTGCATCAAGCGGAGCGCTTCTTCGTATTGGTCGTAAGGAACTTCCAGCCACATTGCTGTTCCGTCAGAAGTAAGATATCGATATTCTCCTGTAACACTGTCAAATGCAGCGTTCACAGAACCACTGGCAGTGGAATAATATTTATCTTGAATATAGGTAGTCGTTCCATCTCGGTTAAGAATTTTACGATCTGCACCATTTTTAGCGTTGTTATCTCCTATAATGGTTGCCTTTTCTCCATGCAGAACATCCGAGAGATTATTTGCACGTTCTGCCGCAAATCCATGCCCCTGTGCAGCGGTAAACTTTCGTTCCGCATATGTCTTTTCAATCGTCTGCAAGGCTCCTTGCAAATAACCACCCAATTCACCGATAGCAGACCTTTCATTTTTACTCGCATATCCATGCAAAGCAGAAAAAGGTAAGGACCCGATCATTAGACAGACGCAAAGCAGCATTGCTGTGAAACGTTGCGATATAGATCTTTCCATTGTACTTCACCCCGTGGCTTTTTAAAATCCTCCAATTTGAATTGTCTGATCTGCATAGCGCCATTTTTCTGAAAATCTTTGATAAGTCTAATATAACAGTCACAAAATGATTCGACAATTCAAAACGAGAAGAGTCTTAGAAAAAACAATATTATATAGGCACTTTGCATTCCCAGTACAACTATAGCAAGCAGGGCGGCTGTATATACAGCCGCTATTTTGCGTTGCAAAATGCTTGTTGGAAAATCCCAAGCCCTTGAGCTATACCCATTGACTGCACGCTACGCGTTTTGAAAAACGCTCTTTTACACTCGTATACTGTGTGTTCACAATTCAAACTGTGCATTTTTGTCTAACAATTTTTTGCGTTGCTGCCAATCGGGCATGAGTGTTGTCAGGATCGCATAAAAATCCTTCGAGTGGTTTGGGTATAGAAAATGACAAAACTCGTGCAATACTACATATTCAATACAACTGACGGGCATTTCGAGCAAGTGCTGGTTCAATGTAATGATAGCCTTCTGCGGAAGACAAGATCCCCAGCGAGTATCCATCGATCGAATATGGATTCGTGGAGATGGCACACCGTATTTTCGAAATATCGGATAAAGCTGATCCACTGTCTGCTGAAATATTTCGCGACACATCTTATTCAGATAACGGTCAACAAGACGCTTTTTTTGTTTCTGATCTTCTGTGTCTTTTACGGTAAGATAGAGATAAACGCCATCGGAACGTATATCGTCCTTTTTTCCTTGCTCTACCCGCAGACGCAGACTGCGCCCCAACACGGAAAAACTTTCCCCACTGACATAATGCCGGGGCTGCGGTGCGTACTGTCGGAATTCTCGAAATTGCTGCTGTGCCTCAGCAATGTAACGGCTGCGTCGTTTCACAAATTGTGTAACAACACTTTCCGAGACATCTTTCGGAGCAGAAACATAAACAGAGGCATCTGTCCGAATCCGAAGATTGATATTGCGTACGTTCTTTCGTTCTAGCTGATAACAGATACAACCATGCTCCGTCTCAACCGCACAAATCTGTATCATGCAAACCTCCGCAACGCAACTGTTTTAACATTTTCAATAATCATGTCAATCACATCAAAAGAAAGTACCAGGCCCTTTTCTTTTTGATAGCGGTAAAACAGATCATCAATATCCTGTGAGATTCGATCATGAATCGTCAGGTTATGGGTCCAGTCCACCTGGCTATGCTTTTCGATGATTGTCGTAATATCCAGTGCCATCTCGGCGGCAAAATCAGGCTCCACTGACAATTTTTCATTGGAGAAAATCGCAGTCAGTACACCATAGAACGCCTGTGCATGGACATTTGCTCGGATGCGATCCGGGTATGCAATAGCGCTTTTTCCTGT
>JAIIAN010000396.1 GCA_022717655.1 Bacillota bacterium
GGATGTACCTTTTGCAAGCTGGTTGACTTTTGCCTGTACGGCAGCATAGTCATATCCGGCAGCTTTCAGACGGTTCTTGCGTTCTTCTCCATTGCCCCATTTTCCTGCCAGGACTTCTTTTGCCACCTCTTCCACACTCTTCTCAGCTGTGGACGGTACGGGTGTTACTGTTGCTGCATCGTACTTTGGAGCGGCATATCCCCGGATATATCCCCATCCGACAGGGATCACACGCCTTGCCACTGCTTCTCCCTTATTTCCTTCAATGACTGTGATATTACTGCCGGACACGGATTCAACGTATCCGATATGGTCTGCATTTCCGTCATTCGGCTGTGTGGATCTGTCCCAGTTATATGCGATCACATATCCCGGCTTTGGTGTGATCGTGCCGTCCTCGATCCAGATTCCTTTCTGCTTAAAGATCTCAATGTGCTTTTCCACACCGCACTCCCTGCCGATAAGTTCTTCACACCCTGCCTTAACTGCTGCGGCAGATACACAGGTGTCACACCACTCATCACTGTACTTCACGGCATATCCTCTCGGCAGTGGTTTTACACTGTTATACAGGTCAATGATCTCTTTGAATCTTCCGTTGGATTCATTAAACCCGAGCCATCCTCTCATCACGTTTAATACGCTCTCTGCTGTCTTTCCCATCGTTTTCTTTTCTCCTTCATCATATTTTGTCAGACCGTACTGGCGGATAAGTTTCATGCAGTTTTCCACGTAGGAAAACGATGTTGCATAACCGTCAGCACGGATAGTCTCAAGGTACTTCTCAGGATCCGTGATCCCTTTCAGGTTCCGGTAACGGGGCAGCTGGATAAACTCGAAATAACCTTTGATTCCCTCTTCCATCGAATCGTATACACGGAAATTGTCACTGATCGTTGTGAGTGTTCCCGGTGTATACTCTTCCTGTGTTTTCATGTTCACGGACTTTCCAGTCCATCTGCTGCCACACTTCAATCCGAAATAATTGTGATACCGGGACGAGAGTTTACTCCCGCCCCAGCCGGATTCCAGGACTGCCTGTGCGATCACGGGGGAATGTACCAGAATGCCGTATGCAGCTGCATACTTCTGCACATACCCTGCGACACTGGAAATAAATTCATTCTTCGTCATCTTCTCCCTCACTTTCCGAACGGTCATGTAACTGTTCCAAAACCTCTTTGATCTTCTCCGGCACCGGAAGTCCCAGATGGGATGCATTCTCCAGCAGGCTCACACCCTCGTTTGAAATGTAAAAGAAGATCACTGCGGTTCTCAGCACGCTGCCTGTCCCAACCACGTGGATATCCAGGATGTTTGCAATACCCACCAGTAAAAAGATCAGTACCTTACGGCAGATTCCCCTAAAACCGACTGCACTTGACAGCTTCCGGTCATTTACTGCACACATGACACCCGTAATGTAGTCAATGACCGCAAATGCGATCAGGGCATAGAGCAGACCGTCACAGCCCCCTAAAAAATAACCGAGCCATCCGCCTACTGCTGCAAACATGAACTGTACTGCATTCCAAAATTCCTTCATTGTCTTGTCCTCCTTCTAAATTTTTGTATGAAAAAAGCAGCCGCCCGTAATGGGAAGCTGCCTGATTCCGAAATTGTTATTCTTTTGTTTCCGTCAGAGTATAGGTGATCTTCATCGTCTTATCTGCGGTCTTGATAACGGGTGATGCCAGATTATTGATGGTTGCAAGATACGGTGTGTATAAAAACAATTCTTTATAATTGCAATATCTGCTTGAACTGTATACCCATTCCCTGAGCATATAGGTCTTATACCTTGCCATCTGGTGTATTCCCCACGCACAGCTGCTCTGGTAACCGATACTGCCAATTTTTTGTGCCGGATGCCCGTCTTCAAAATACCATCCGTTGATCACGATATCATCATCCACGATATAACTGGATTCATTACTGCTGTTGTAGGTATA
>JAIIAN010000087.1 GCA_022717655.1 Bacillota bacterium
GGGAATTCTCTGTAGGTGTACTTGATGGAAAAGCACTTCCAGTTATAGAGATAGAGCCTTTAGAAGGCTTCTATGATTATAAAAATAAATACAATGCAGGTTCTACTATCGAGACTTGTCCGGCCCAAATTACACCGGAACAGACCAGTCAGATGCAGGCGTATGCAGAACTTGGTTACAAAGTATTAAATCTTCAGGCGTATGGCAGACTTGACTTTATCATGGATGAAACTGGCGCAATGTATTGCCTTGAAGCAAACACTCTTCCAGGAATGACTCCGACCAGTCTGATTCCACAGGAAGCAAAAGTGCTTGGAATTGATTATCCGGAATTATGTGAAAAATTAATTGAAGTTTCTTTAAAGAAATATCAGTAGGCGGAGAAAAATCATGAAAAATCTTACGTTAGAACATATTGCACAGGCCTGCAACGGCAGTTATCATGGCAGTGAAGCACAGGCAAAACAGGAAGTGCAGAGTATTTTTACAGACAGCAGAAAAGCAGCCAAAGGCGGTTTATTTGTGCCGATTAAAGGGGCAAGAGTAGATGCCCATGATTTTATTAATCAGGTTATGGAAGCAGGGGCACTTGCAACCTTAAGTGAAAAAGACCTTGGGGAGACAAACTTTCCATATATTAAAGTAGAATCCTCTTTACAGGCAGTAAAAGACATTGCGGAATTTTATTTAAAACAGTTAGAGATTCCGGTCGTTGGAATTACCGGAAGTGTTGGAAAGACAAGTACCAAAGAAATGATTGCAGCAGTACTTGGACAAAAATACAATGTCTTAAAGACACAGGGAAACTTTAACAATGAACTGGGACTTCCACTTACCGTATTTGGACTTCGTGCGGAACATCAGATTGCAGTCCTTGAGATGGGAATCAGTGACTTTGGAGAAATGCACAGACTTGCAAAAATTGCACGACCGGATACCTGTGTGATTACCAACATTGGTCTTTGCCATTTAGAATTCTTAAAATCAAGAGACGGAATCTTAAAAGCCAAGACAGAAATTTTTGATTTCTTAAAAGAAGATGGACATGTCATCTTAAATGGAGACGACGATAAATTAATCACGGTTACCGATGTCAAAGGAATCAAGCCGGTATTCTTTGGTGTGGAAAATAAAAATGGAATCTGGGCAGATGAAATCGAGAGCAAAGGCTTAAAAGGAATCGAATGTCGGATTCATGTAAAAGACGAAAGCTTTAAAGTGCTCGTTCCGATTCCGGGACGCCACATGGTTTATAATGCCCTTGCCGGAACAGCTGTTGGTTTAACTTATGGTTTAACCTTAGACGAAATCAAAGCCGGAATTGAAAGCTTACAGTCCTTAAGCGGACGCTTCCATATCTTAGAAAATGAGAAGAAAAATATTACGGTTATTGATGACTGCTATAATGCAAATCCGGTTTCCATGAAAGCTTCCATTGAAGTGCTTCAGGATGCGCTCGGACGAAAAGTTGCCCTGCTTGGAGATATGGGAGAACTTGGCAAGAACGAAGTGGAAATGCACCGTGAAGTCGGAAAATTTGCTGCCGAAAAAGACATTGATGAGATTGTGTGTACCGGAACATTGTGTAAAGAAATGGCAGAAACAGCGAAAGAAACTGCACCGGAGAAAAAAGTATTATATTTTGAAAACAGAGAAGCATTAGAATCTGCACTGGATGAATTAATTTTGCCGGGTGACAGTATTTTAGTAAAAGCATCTCATTTTATGCAGTTTGAGAAAATTGTAAAGAAATTAGCGGAATAAAGAATATCTAAAGTTTATTACTTTTGCGAATAGAAAAATGATGATATGTCTGATAAAATAAAACTATAGAAAATGCAATATAGTTTGTGAACTCTATTTTTGATTTGCCAGCTGATTACGCAAGGAGGTATCATCATGAAAAAAACAATTTGTGTATGTATTTCCGCTATTTTAGTAATGTGTTTGATTGCATTTATCACTTATTATATTCCTGATTTAAAAATCAAAATGCTTGTATCATTTCTTATCGTATTGGCAGGAATTTATATGATTAGAATGGGTATCATTCAGAAAAAACGTTAATTGCATAGTAATACAAAATGGGCTGACGTACCAAAATGCTCGGTACATCAGCCCATTCTTTTATTCTTCATGCGCCACAATATTTTGCAGCCATACCCCTTTTTTAACCAAAATAAATCCAATGATACATTTAATAATATCCCCTAATTGTACCAGCGCATAGATTCCGATAACCGGAAGTGCCGTAAAACGGCTTAACGTAAATGCAATCGTTACACTCACACACCAGATAAAGACACTGTCAAACAAGAAGGTGATAATTGTCTTTCCTCCTGAACGAAGGGTAAAATACGATGCATGCAAAAAGGCATTTTGTGGCATGAATATCGCTGTGATCATGATAAAGTATTTTGCCAGTTCTCTTGCTTCTACATTGGTGTTATAAAGCAGAGGGAAGAATGGTGCAAGTACCAGCATCACAAGTGCCACGCAGGTACAGCAAAATACGGAAAATGCAATCATCTTTGTATCGGTTTCTCTTGCTTTTTTCATTTCGCCAGCGCCAAGAAGTTGTCCGACGACAATTGCGACGGAATCTCCAAGGGCAATAAAGACGATATTAAATACATTGTTGATTGTATTGGAAATATTTAAGCCGGCTACTACATTTAATCCACGGACAGAATAGCACTGTGTCAGCATTGCCATTCCTGCTGCCCATAACGCCTCATTAAATAATAACGGTGTTCCTTTTATCAATATTTTCTTTGTCATATAAGCCGGCACTTTTAAGGTATGATAAAGTCCCTCAATATAAGGATTTTTCTCTTTATGGCGGTGCGTCCAGCTGATAACAATAACGGCTTCTACATATCGAGAAAGCACGGTTGCAATCGCAGCACCTCTTACTCCAAGTACCGGAGCTCCAAATTTTCCATAAATTAAAATGTAGTTAAACAATAAATTAATCAAAACGGCTGTAATTCCCGCTTTCATTGGCACAACCGTTTCGCCACATTCACGAAGGGTACTTGCATAAACCTGTACCATCATAAATGGCGGAAGTCCGATAAGCATAATCCATAAATATTGTTTTCCATACAGTAAAGTTGCTTCTGCATTTTCCCTTGCGCCTTCTCCATGCAGATACAACTCAATCAGCCGGTCTCCACCAATTAAAAAAATAACAATGGTTGCCACGGTAAGAATCAGTGCCATCCATAATTTATAACGGAAGGTATTTCTGACTCCCTCGTGGTCTTTTTGTCCAAAATACTGGGCGGTAAAAATACCTGCTCCAGATACACCTCCAAAGATGCAGAGATTGTATACAAAAATGAGCTGATTGACAATCGCTGCGCCTGACATCTGTTCTGTTCCGATTCGTCCAATCATAATGTTGTCTAACAGACTGACAAAATTTGTGATTCCATTTTGAATCATAATCGGAACTGCAATCAGCAGAATCATCTTATAGAACTTCTTATCCCCGATTAATTTTGAGGCAAGTCCCTGTTTCTTAATTACTTTTTCTCCCATAGTGTTTCCTTTCTCCTAATTCCCATCCAATATACAGTGCGAAAGCTGTAAGGGATAGGATACTACACAAACACAATTTTTTCAATTGTTTTTTTCGACAATCTTTTTTGCCGTTTTTTGGCTTGCTATCCAAAAGCTTTTTGCTTATAATATCTCTTGAATAGTAATAATATACCATACGGTATAGAAAGGCGGTTTTTATGATACGTTTTATTTGTGTCTGTATCGTAGTTATCGGTTATTTGATTTTATCCATTCCAATTCTTCTTGTAGAATGGGTCATTGGAAAATTCAACAAACGTGCAAAAGACATCAGTTCTCTTCGCATTATTCAGGCAGTCTTTCGCTTTATCTTGAAAATTACCGGAGCAGATATTACGGTAAAAGGACATGAAAATGTTCCTGCAGATACAGCAGTCCTTTATATCGGAAATCACAGAAGTTTTTTTGATATTCTGCTGACTTATGTACTCTGTCCGGATGTCACCGGTTATGTTGCAAAGAAAGAAATGGAATCCATTCCTCTGTTATCAATATGGATGCGTTATCTTCATTGTCTCTTCCTTGACCGTAAAAATATTAAAGAGGGAATGAAAACAATTCTTTTAGCAATAGAAGAAATGAAAAATGGGATTTCTATCTGCATTTTCCCGGAAGGAACAAGAAATCGAAATGAGAGTGAACTTGACCTGCTTCCGTTCCATGAAGGAAGTTTTAAGATTGCAACGAAGGCAGGATGCCCGATTGTACCAATTGCCATTCACAATTCAGCCGGAATTTTTGAAGCGCAGTTTCCGAAAATGCGACCGGCAAAAGTAATAGTAGAATATGGCAAACCGATCTATCCAGACAAGTTAGATAAAGAAGACAAAAAACATATTGGTGCGTATACTCAAAATGTGATTTTGGAAATGTTAAAAGAAATGAATCAGTAAAATTATGGAAATATGTACGTTTGGAGTTTTTATTACAATTAAAAGTTCTGATAAAAATTCTGAATGTAGATAGAATGAGAAGAGAGAACTCTGACTAAAAAAGGTCAGGGTTCTTTTTTTGTGCCCTCTGGCATACATTATTGGTAAGTCAGCGAAAGAAGGGCAAAATGAGGCAGAAAATCAAGAACAAAATCAATCTGGGAATCTTATTTTGGACAGTTACGGTGAGTTTATTTTTCTTATCAGGCTGTTCTATCGAAAAAGTAAGTGCACAAAAACAGGATAAAATTGAATACACCATCTTAAAAGAGGCAGAATTTCCGGAAAAAGTGCAGGAGCTGATAGAGGAAAATAAGACAAAAGAGTTTCAGCTTACTTATCAGGAACAGGGAAATCTATATTTGATAAAGGGGTATGGAGAGCAGGAAACAGGTGGTTACAGTATTCGGATTGAGGACATTTCTCTTTGGGAAAATGCCATACACGTACAGACCATGCTGATTGGTCCAAAAGAGGAGGATTTAAAAGACGAACCGTCCTATCCTTATCTGGTTATTCGGATGGAATACAGGGATGAACCGGTTATTTTTGAATAGAATGATAGAAGTGTCAAAAATAGAAGTGTTAAAAGCAGAATGGTTCAGCAGTGGAGCAGTCTGGATGCGTCATAGAAAGAAAATAGAAATAGATAGAAAAGAGGGTATAATGTGGAACTGATTACAAAACGAGTGCATACAATGCGGACGAAATGTGAAGCAGTAAGTCAGGTTACGTTTGATGAAGATTTGAATGTGCCGGATGTAAAGCCGGATGTGGGACGCATGATACAAAAGAAAGGTGAAATTCAGATAGACGAAATGCAGGTATCAGATGGGCATGTCTTTTTTAACGGAGCACTGCTGGTCTCTCTTTTGTACGTTAGTGACAGTATGGAGCGAAAGATACAAAGCCTGCTTGGGACACTGCCGATTGCAGAGACGATGCATTTAGAAGGTCTGCAGAGCGGGCAGAAAGTAAAACTCGAATGGGAACTGGAAGATTTGAGTGTCCAGCTGATTCATTCCAGAAAATTAAATATTAAGGCATTGATTACATTTACTGCAAGAGTGGAAGAACTTGAGGAAATTCTTCTGCCGGCGGGAGTGGAAGCCCATGAGATTTCCCAGAAAAAAGAAGAAATTCCGGTGATGGGAATCTGTATACATAAAAAAGATACTATGCGGGTAAAAGAAGAAATTTCCCTTGCTTCCAATAAGCCAAATATTCATGAACTTTTATGGGATACTGTTGAAATAAGAGGTGTAGACATTCGTGCAAAAAGTGATAAAATTGCAGTAAAGGGAGAATTATTTTTATTTGCTCTTTATCGGGGAGAGGATGATAACTATTCACTTCAGTGGCTCGAACATTCCATTCCGTTTTCGGAAGAAATTGAGTGTGCAGGCTGTGCGGAAAGCATGGTACCGGATGTTGACGTTCTGCTTGCTCACAGTGAATTAAAAATCCGAACGGACAGCGATGGAGAAGAAAGAGTGCTTGCAATTGAAGCAATGCTGGAACTTGAAATCCGAATTTATGAGGAGGAAGAAGTTTCTCTTTTATTGGATGTGTATACTCCGGCAAAGGAACTTCGGGCAGTCTGCAGGCCGGCAAAATTAGAGAGCCTTTTAGTGAAAAATTTTTCAAAATGCAGAGTAGGCGAACGTCTTAAGACAAATGAAAATCAGGGGAAAATTCTGCAAATCTGTCACAGTGATGGAATGGTAAAAATAGACCATGCACAGGTTACAGAAAATGGAATTGAGGTAGAAGGAGTCGTTACGGTTAAGATTTTATATATTATCAGTGATGATGAAATGCCATTTTATTCGATGGATGCCATGATTCCGTTTTCTCAGCTTGTAGAAGCACAGGGAATAGGCAAAGACTGTGTTTATCATCTGCATACGGATTTGGAACAGCTTTCCACGACAATGATTGACAGTGATGAAATAGAAGTAAAAATTGTAATTAATCTAAATGCGCTGGTGATGAAACAAAGGGAACAGCCATTGATTTATGAAATTGAAGAACTCGAACTGGACAGGGAAAAACTGCAAAGTATGCCTGGAATTGTCGGATATCAGGTACAGCCACAGGATACGATGTGGGATATTGCAAAGAAGTTTTATACGACAACAGAAGAGATTATCCGGCTGAATCATCTGGAATCAGAAGAACTTCATCCGTTTGATACGTTGATTCTTGTCAAATCCGTGGAAGGCAGATAGACAGCCAAAAAGGGAAAAAACCGCTGTCCCAAAAGATAGAAAAGATAAGAAAAGAATAAAAGTTTCTGTTGAAAACAGGAAAAAGATGGGCTAGAATGAATGTATAAAAAAGAATACAATGTACAAAGAAATACACAGGAGAAGAAAATGAGATTAAGAGCGTTGGCAAAAATTAATCTGGGATTGGATGTAATCGGGAAACGTGAAGATGGATACCATGAAGTTCGTATGATTATGCAGACAATCAACATGTATGACCAACTGGAGATTGAGAAAAAAGACGAACCAGGAATTTCCATTACAACGAATCTTCCGTTTATTCCGACAGATGAAAGAAATTTAGTTTATAAAGCAGCAAAACTTTTAATGGATGAATTTGATATTCAGGAGGGAATCACAGTAGAGCTGCAGAAATTTATTCCGGTGGCAGCAGGAATGGCAGGAGGCAGCTCAGATGCGGCAGCGACCATGATTGGCATAAATCGTCTGTTTAATCTGGGGCTTACTGTAAAAGAGATGATGAAACGTGCTGTGGTAATTGGAGCGGATGTGCCATATTGTCTGCTTCGCGGAACCGCACTTGCAGAGGGAATCGGAGAGCAGTTAAGACCTCTTCCGCCATGCCCGAACTGCTATGTACTGATTGGAAAACCGGCAATCAGCGTTTCAACTAAGATGGTTTATGAAAAATTAGATTCTGCCCAAATTGAGCATCATCCGGATATCGACCGGATACTTGAGGGACTCCAGTGGCATAATTTAAATAAAATATCCGGATATATGGGAAATGTGCTTGAGAAAGTTACAATTGCACAGTATCCGATAATTGAAGAAATCAAAAACCACATGAAAGAGCACGGGGCCGTAAATGCAATGATGAGCGGAAGCGGACCGACGGTATTTGGTTTATTTGATGATAAAGACACAGCAGAGCATGCATGCGAGGCGCTTAGAGAAAGCAAAATTGCAAAGACTGTATTTTTGACAACAGTATTTAACAACGGAGGACACTGATAAGATGGATTTAGAAATGCATATGGATGAATACCTGCCTCTTAGGGATGTGGTTTTTAACACATTAAGAAAAGCGATTTTAAAAGGAGATTTAAAACCGGGAGAACGACTGATGGAAATTGCACTTGCAGAAAAGCTAGGTGTAAGTCGTACTCCGATTCGAGAGGCGATTCGAAAACTGGAGCTTGAAGGACTGGTTGTGATGGCACCGAGAAAAGGCGCAAAGGTTGCCTCTATTACAGAACGTGATTTAAATGATGTGCTTGAAGTAAGAAAAGGAATGGAAGAACTCGCAATTCGCCTTGCGTGTGAGCGAATTACACCGGAACAATTAGATGAACTTGACAAGGTAGAAAAGAAGTTTTTAAATCTGATTGACAGCGAAAATTTAACGGAACTGGCTGAAGTGGACGTGGAATTTCATGACATTATTTATGCAGCGACTAATAATAAACGCCTGATTCAGCTTTTGAATAATTTAAGAGAGCAGATGTACCGCTATCGAATTGAGTATTTAAAGGATAGTGCGGTGCGCAGAAAACTTGCAAAAGAGCATAAATCCATCTGCGAGGCACTGCGTACCCATGATAAAGAAAGTGCACTGCGTTATGTTTATGTGCATATTGATAATCAGCAGAAAGCAATTATCAGAAGTCTGAATGAAGAAAAAGAATGAGAGAATAAGATAAGAGAATAAAAACTGAAAAAATGGAAATGTTAAAAGAGATGCCGATAGGTGTCTCTTTTTTATATTATAAAATGTTGGGGAGCGTAAAACATGAACCATTCCATCAGTATTTCACCAAAGATAAAAGAAAATGAGTCCTATTTTCGAGAAGTGTTCAAAGATTGTGCAGATATTTTATTTCACACAATGGAGCTTGGTCAGGGAAAAACCGTAGACTGTTTTGTGATTTACCTTGAAGTGGCAGTCAGCAATATGATTTTGGAAGAATCCGTGCTTGGAAAATTCATCAATGAATTGTGTAAGGTGTCTGGCAATGAGATTGTAGATCGGATTGAAAAAAATGCATTTGGAATTTCAGATGCGGTACAGCTTGATTCGGCAGAAGAGGTGACTGCCGGTGTATTTGCCGGAGATGCCGTATTTTTTATAGATGGATATGCGCATGCCATTAAGATTTCAGAAAAAGGATATCCTTCGATGGGCGTATCCGAGGCAGACAGGGAAAAAGTACTGCGGGGCTCAAAAGAGGGATTTACTGATTCGGTTAAGACAAATTCAGCCTTAATCAGAAAACGAATCCGAAATCCAAGGATGAAGGTCAAAGAGCAGACAATCGGGAGACGCAGTCAGACAAAAGTTCAGATTCTTTATATCGAAGAACTGGCAAGAAGTGAAATTTTAGAGGAACTGGAGACGAGACTTACTGAGTTTGAGATTGACGGTGTGCTTGACAGTGGAGTGATTGAGCAGCTGACAAAAGAAAACTGGCTGTCGCCGTTTCCACAGTTTCAGACAACGGAACGACCGGATAAATGTGCGATGGAACTGTTAAATGGAAGAATTGTCCTACTTGTGGATAACTCACCGGTCGGTCTTTTAATTCCGGCGGTGTTTAATGATTTTTTGCAGGTGAGTGAAGATGAATATCAGACCTTTGAACTTGCAACATTTTTAAGAGTGCTTCGATATCTGGCAGTTGGCTGTGCAATGTTGTTTTCCGGACTTTATCTGGCGGTCACGGATTTTCATACGCAGGTACTGCCGACGAATCTGATTTTATCTTTTGCAAAGGCGAGAAGAGGCGTGCCGTTTCCAGGTCTGATAGAGACGTTATTTATGGAGATTGCATTTGAAAGTGTCAGGGAAGCAGGGGTGAGAGCCCCAGGTCCACTTGGAGGCACAATTGGAATTGTGGGTGGTCTGATTATTGGGCAGGCAGCAGTCTCCGCAAATCTGGTCAGTCCGGTGGTGGTAGTGGTTGTGGCAATTACGGCACTTTCTGCCCTTGCAATTCCAAATGAGGAATTTTCTGCTCCGTTTCGACTGTTAAAATTTGGCTTTATTTTTCTTGGTGGAACACTTGGAATGTTTGGAATTCTTTTGGGACTCTATATGCTTTTAAGTCATATTGCCGAGCTGAAAAGCTTTGGAGTGCCTTATCTTGCACCTTATGCCGGAACACAAAGAGCGGGATACAGGGGAAAAGAAAATGGAATCTGGATGCTTCCGGCAAGATTTCGGACAAGACGCCCGCTGTATGCAAGAGAAAGTCAGAAAATTAAGCTTAGAATGAAACCATCGGATGAAGAGGAAAGAAAAAAATGAAATATACAGAAAATGAAACAATATCGCAAAAACAGCTTTTTTCTCAGGCAAGTGTTTCCATGCTGGGCTTAAGCCTGATGGCAGTTCCGGAATTTATGAGATTTTCGTTGAAGTCAATGATAGTTGGACTGATTTTAACAGGATTATTTTTCTGGGTGCAAAGTATTTATTTTGTTCGTATCTGTCCGTGCTATGCCAGACTTTGCACCTCGTTTGGAAACTGGGTGGGAAAGCTGTTTGGATTTATCTATGTATCTTATTTGTGGTTCAGTCAGGTCGTGCTGTTATGTTTGATAGCAGACCTTGCCAATTATTATTTTATAGAACGCATCGACAAAAGCTGGCTGATTCTTTTAACCGGTATCGTCTGTGCAATAGGAATGTATCAAAATGTTGAAAAAAGAGGAAGAATCGGAGAAATCATTCTGCCGGTAATTTTATTTTTTATTCTTTTTATGTTATTTCTTGCTTTTCGGGATTTCTCGTTTGAGGAAATTATCAGGGAGAGCCGGAGAAAAATGACGATAAGAGAGCTGGCAGAGGCATTTTATAAAATTGTATGTCTGTTTTTGCCGGTGTACTTTTTTCCGTTTATTTTAAATCAGACGAAACGAAATGCATCGGCAAAGAAAAGCATGAATGGAAGTATCTGTCTGAATCTTGGAATTTTACTTTTGGCTCTGTTCCTGCTTTTAGGACTGCTTGGAAGAGAAGGATATATGCATAAAAAATATCCGATGATTGATTTAATGTCAGGAGTGAATCTGTCAGGAGATTTTTTTCAACGCTCGGATCTCTTTTGGAGTGGAAGTCTGTTGTTTTGTCTATTTTATTTATGTGGGAGTATCTTCTTTTATCAGCATGAACTTTTAAAGCGCTGTAGATTAGAACGAGACACATGGATAGCATATGCCAGTGCAGTTTTATTTTCAGTGTTTGCAGGAAAACTTGGATTTTCATTTGAAACATATCGTACGTTGGTCTGGTACGGGTATGGGGTTGTGTTTCCGGTATTGATACTCGCATCAGGAATCTGGTATAAACGAAAAAAGATGGGAAGGCGGGGAGCAGATTCATGAAGAAAATACAGATAAATAAAATACGTTGTATTTTTGCGGTGTCACTCGCTGTTGTTACAACAGTTTTTCTAAACGGCTGTGGGATCTTGCTTGAGGATAGAACCTTTGCACTTTCTTTATCTGTGGATTACAGAGAGGGTGAATATCTGGTCTGGTATGGCATTTCAGATTTATACGATGAGGTGAGCGAGGAAGAAGAGAGCAGTGAGGTGAAAGAAAAGTCGGAAACCGGATGGAAAGGCACAAGTATGGAAGAAGCAAGAAATGAATTTTTGTCAAGTCAGGAAAATGAGCTGGATATGGGACATTTAAAAGCATTGATTTTGGGGAAAGGAATTTTAGAAAATCAAATTGCTTATGAGGGACTTTTAAATCATCTTGAAGCACAGCCGGCGGTGGCATCCAATGTATCCGTCTTTTTTTGCAATGAAATAGAAACTCTGATGAAAACAGAAAGACAGCAGGAGATTCCGCTTGGAGTGTATCTGACTAAAAAGCCGAAGAATCAGTCAAAAAAAACAGTCTTTCCACCTGTAAAACTTCAGGAGCTTTACAGACTTTGGTATAATCAGAAAAAGCAGCCGAGCCTTCCGGAAATAAAAATTTTGCAGGAAAAAATTGTTGTACAGAATAAACCGGAAAAATAAAGCCGATACTTTGTCTGTAGAAAGAATTAAAACCAGAAAAACAAAACAAGAAAATAAAAAACAAAATAAAT
>JAIIAN010000397.1 GCA_022717655.1 Bacillota bacterium
ACTAAGAGGTTACAGAAGATGATTGCGTATGAAACGCCTTCTGCTGAACCACCAAACATTCTGAATATGAATGTAAGTAAACCTAAGCAGACACCGAACACTAACTTACCATTAGGTGTGATAGGTGATGTAACATAATCAGTTGCCATAAAGAAAGCACCAAGAATAAGACCACCACCACAGATTTCCTGTAACATATACATAGCATCAAACTGATGTCCTGGTGCAAAAAGGAATATAAGCACTGCAAATGTTCCAATGTAAGTAAGCGGAACACGCAAATCAATTACTTTTGTTGCAAGCAGGATTGCTGCACCAATTAAAATTGCGAGTGCGGATGTCTCACCGATTGTACCTTTTGTATTACCGATAAACAGGCTCATCAGATTTACACTTTCACCGGCTTTTACCGCTGCCAGTGGAGTTGCACCAGATACTGTATCTACCACTTTTCCAAATGCGCCATCCGGTACCGTAAAATCTGTCATTCTTCCGGTAAAGGAAATTAACAGAAAACATCTTGCTGCAAGCGCCGGGTTCATAAAGTTCTGTCCCAGACCTCCAAAGAGCTGTTTTACAACTAAGATAGCAAAAATACCACCTACAACAGCAATCCACCACGGAGCTTTTGGTGGAAGATTCAGAGCCAGCAACAAACCGGTTACCAGTGCACTGCAATCCTTTATTGTACTTTTTTTATTTACAATTTTTTCATAAACGGCTTCTGTTGCCACGCAGGTCGCCATACAAACCAGAATTAAAAGCAGTGCATGCAAACCAAAATTATAAATTCCAAATAATGTGGTAGGCAGCAATGCAAGTAATACTGTTTTCATTATGCCGTCCGTGCTCACCTTCGACCTTACATGAGGCGAAGATGATACATGCAGAAAATCACTCATCTTTTTCTCCTCCTATTTTGCCTTTTTACGGTTTGCAAGAACCATCTTTCTCATAGAACGTACAGACTGTGTCAGATGACGTTTTGCCGGACAGACAAAACTACAACATCCACATTCTACACATTCCAGTCCATTATGTTTTACAAACTGTTCTTCCTGTCCATGTTCTGAATAAGTCGCCAGTCTTGATGGTACCAGTCTTGCCGGACACGCACTGACACAACGACCACAGTTAATGCATGCCGTCGCTTCTACTGCTGTTACTTCATCTTTCTTTAAACATAAAATAGCAGAAGAAGTTTTTACAATCGGAACATGGTAGTCATACATGGCAAATCCCATCATCGGACCACCAGAGATAACCTTTTCTACCGGCTCGTTTAATCCGCCTGCCGCTTCAATCAGATCCGCAAAACTGGTTCCGATTTTTACACGGAAATTCTGCGGATTTGCGATTCCATCACCGGTTACTGTTACGATTTTTTCAGTAACCGGACGTCCAAACATAACTGCACGATAAACAGCACATACCGTATCGACATTATCTACCACACATCCTGCGTCTGCCGGAAGCATAGAAGAGTTAATCTCTCTGTCTGTCACTGCATAAATCAGACAACGCTCTGCACCCTGCGGGTATTTTGTTTTTAATGTTTTTACTTCAATTCTCGGTTCATCTTTTACTAACTCTGTCATCTTTGCAATACAATCCGGCTTATTATCCTCGATACAGATACAGCCTTTTGCATTATCAAATAATTTCAACATGCATTTCAAGCCACCGATTAATTCATCTGGATAATCCATCATACGGCGGTAATCAGAAGTCAGATATGGTTCACATTCGGCTCCATTTACCAGTACATATTCAATTTTATCCGGCTCTTTTGGAGAAAGCTTTACATGAGTAGGAAAACCTGCTCCACCCATACCAACGATTCCTGCTTCTTTTAGGACAACAGGAGTTACTTCTGTTCCATCTTCAAAACGGTTTAAAGTATCTAAGTTCACAACAGCGTAATCTTTACGATTAATGTTTGTAAA
>JAIIAN010000398.1 GCA_022717655.1 Bacillota bacterium
ATATAGAACAAAGTATTATGGACGATATACAAGAAGGTCAGTATATTATAGTGATAACAATAAAACAACAAAACAATGAATTGAGTTTTAAAAATCAGTTTTCAAAAGAAAATAATTCAATAACTTATGGTGTGGATAGTTTTAAGAAAAAATATTGAATATATGTTTTTTTGCAACCAACCACAACACAATTCACGCTTTTCTGACAACTACAATTGGTGGAATCCACATTTTACATGGGCTATAATACATACATAACAACAGAAAGGACTGACATTATGCTACAGGAGAATCTTATTATGCTGAGGTCGCTTGCGGGTAAGACGCAGGAGGATATCGCAGAGATTATTGGAATATCGAGGCAGGCATATGCCAAATGGGAGCGAGGTGAAACAATTCCCGATATTGAAAAATGCGGCAGGCTTGCGGAATTTTATGGCGTGACGATGGATTCCTTAATAAAGGATAACGTGCAGCTTGAAGGGCAGAAGATGGCACCAGCACCGAAAGGCAAACACATGTGGGGAGTTGTTACAGTGAATGACCGCGGGCAGATAGTTATTCCTAAGGAAGCAAGAGAAACTTTTGGACTTGGGAATGGCAGCAGGTTAGTTGTGCTTGGCGATGACAATGAGGGCATAGCCCTTGTTAAAGTAGAGCAGTTTGAAGAACAACTTAGCATGGCAATGTCGGTTCTTAATAAAGATATTAAGGAATGAGGTGTTAAGTATGATATGTCCAAAATGTAATAAGGAAATGCGGAAAGGATACCTTTTCGGCAGCAAAGACGGTGCATTCAGCTTTGCCGATGAAGTGCCGGGAGTATTCACAAATGCGAAAACAGCCAAAGGATTTGTTGAAATCACTCCGCTTAAGGTGAGCCACAGAACGAAAGTGGAAGCCTGCATATGTGAGAATTGCAGGATAGTAGAATTTGAGTATTAGATTTTAGATGGGCGTACATGGATTGTCTCTAATTTGTTAGACATTTGTCTGATTTGAGCAATAATTCATGTATGCCCTTTCTTTATATTTTTAATGAAACTCATGTCAGATAATGTTATTATAAGAAAAAAAGGAGCACACACATGAACACCCAATCATTCACCATATCACCAATTCCAGACGACATATTTGCCAAAATGCAGGGGAAATCATTTAAGGACAACTGCACCGTGCCAAGAGATGATTTGAGGTATATTAAAGTTTTGCATGTTGGGTTTGATGGTGAAACACATGTTGGTGAGCTGGTTGTGAACAGGCTGATTGCTGATGATGTGCTTGATATATTTAAGCAGCTTTACGAGGCTGGTTATGAGATTGAAAAAATCAGACTTATTGATGAATATGATGCTGATGACGAGAAGTCGATGAGTGATAATAATTCTTCAGCGTTTAATTTCAGATACATTTCCTATTCAACGAAGCTGTCAAAGCATGCGTTAGGGCTGGCGGTTGACATCAACACGCTTTATAATCCTTATGTGAAAAATGTTGATGGCAGAAGAAATGTAGAGCCTGCCAATGCTGAAAAGTATACGGACAGAAACATTGAATTTCCACATAAAATCGACCATGACGATTTGTGCTACAAGGTGTTTATGCAGCATGGATTTGAGTGGGGCGGCGACTGGGAACATGCAAAAGATTACCAGCATTTTGAGATGAATTATTAACATAAAAGGTGAACTGTTTGATATGAAGATAGATTATATTTTATATGGAAATGATGATGGAATATGTGTGGAAACATATAATTATAAAAGAGAAGAGCGTTTGTCTCATATGACAAATTACATGTTTGGACTATTTATATTGCTAACTAACGATATATATGGAATTATTGAATTAATAGGAGATATTTCAAAGAAGCATATTAATAGTGATGGAACATTTTACAATAATCCGATTTTTAAATTGTATAAAAAATTGGCATTTAATAAGG
>JAIIAN010000399.1 GCA_022717655.1 Bacillota bacterium
GTGTTTTAGAACCCGTAACAACTGCTGCTGCCACATAGTCACGGTTTCTGATTTTTAAAACCAGACTTCGACCAAGTCTTGCATATTTTGTCCAGTTTACCACAACGACTGCAACAATTGCATTTTTAATACTTGCGCCCATAATACCGGCTACAGCAAGTGCTAAAACCAGACCTGGGAAAGAAAGCATCATATCTGCAATTCGCATGATAATACTATCGATAATTCCGCCAAAATATCCAGAAATGACTCCCAAAGTTGTTCCAATAAAAAAGATTAATGCAACCACTCCAAATGTAGCAGTCAAAGAAGAACGAGAGCCATAAATCACACGTGCAAATACATCTCGTCCCATTTTATCTGTTCCAAAGATATGTGACTTACTCGGTGCAAGCAGAGCATCATTTAAGTCACCTTTTAATGGGTCTACACCACCACTTACAATCGGTGCAAAAATCGCAACCAGAATAATCAGAACCGCCAGAATCAGAAAAAAAGTAAACTGCTTATTCTGCGCAAAAAAATTTTTCTTCTTCATTTTTTCTTACTCCTTTAATCTCATTCTCGGGTCAATATAAATATAAGAAGCATCTACAATCAGATTGATTACCATATAAATCAATGCAAGCCAGAGTACATACCCCTGAATCAGATTATAGTCACTTGAGGTAATTGCAGATACTGCAAGGTTTCCAAGTCCTGGATAAGAGAAAATAACTTCTACAACTGCAGTTCCTCCAAGCAAAGAACCAATCGATAAACCAAACATTGTAATTAACGGAAGTAAAGAATTCGGAAATACATTACACCAGATAATACGGGAACGTTTTACACCTCGTGCCTCTGCTCCAATTACATAATCCTGACTCAGTTCATCTAACACCGCGGTACGAACCTGTCTGGTATACTTTGAAAACATTGCAATTGCCAAAGTTAACGCCGGAAGAAACAGGCTCTTAAAATCCCCTGCGGAACTGATAACCGGAAATATCTTAATATAAACGCAAAATGCCATCATAAGGAGCAGTCCCACCCAGAAGTTTGGCATGGCACAGCCGACAAAGGTAATTCCCCTGACTAAATAATCAATCCACGTGTCTTTTTTTAATGCCGATATCATTCCGAGCGGTACAGATAAAATCAACATAATCAGCATCGACATTAAGGTTAATTTTAAAGTCGGCCAAAGTCTCACACTTAACAGTTCTGTAACCGGCTTATTTAACGAATAGGAAGTTCCAAAATCACCATGCAGACAGTTTCCAAGCCATCTGCCATACTGCACAACAAATGGGTCATTTAATCCCATCTCTTCTCTTGTCTGTTCTACCATTTCTTCTGTCGGCATCACACCATTTGCAGAATACATATTTCGAACCGGGTCACCAGGTGACATGTAAGTCAGCCCAAATGTAATAAAACTGATACCAAATAATACGATTATGATTTGTAATAACCGCATGATAACCTGTTTCTTACTCAAAAATTTTCACACCTTTCATAAGTTTTTAATCAAACCACTATCTCCGTCCATATACAATGCCCAGTCCAAAACAAGACTGGGCATAATCTCAAATAAAATGCTTTCTTATTCTGCGTCTGCCGGAACAATTTCTGTAGTCAGCCAGTAGTAATCTGCTGTATGAATCTTGGCATATCCTACATTTTTAGAATAAATCATACTGGAGTTATAATATCCATCAATTAAAACAGCTGCATCGTCAACCAGAATCTGCTGCATCTGGAAGATTAAATCCTCACGTTTGTCAGGGTCCATTTCTGTTTTTAATTCATTGAATAATTTATCATACTCTTCATTAGAATATGCGCAATATGTACTTTCTGTTGCCCAGTTTGCCATATAGGCATAAGGATCTCCAGTGCCTACTGTAATCCAGTTATTGTTATTAAAGTCATAATCTAAGGCTGCCAGTTT
>JAIIAN010000088.1 GCA_022717655.1 Bacillota bacterium
GTATATCTGTATGCATTTGCCAGCCTTCCGATTATTCAGTTCCTTAAATGGGTACGTGTAAAATTAAGAAAAAATGGAGAATGATAATGGATTTAAATAAAATGAATATTAAAAAAATCCGGGAATTGATTGCATTTACTGCGCTTCTTGTTGTTGCGCTATGGAAGTTCGATGTAGTAATCCATGTAATAAAAGAGCTGTGGGGAATTATATTCCCCTTTGCTCTTGGTGGAGCGATTGCATTTGTGATCAATGTACCAATGAGTTTTTTAGAACAGAAAATTTTTGGAAAGGCAGAAGCGGGAAAACAGGCAGGGGGAAAGCTTGCAAGACCAGTCAGTCTGTTGCTTACCATTATATTAGTGCTTAGTGTGATCCTGTTAGTGCTGTTTGGTGTAATTCCACAACTTACGCGAACAATGGGAAACTTAATGACAAGTATTACTGATTTTATTCCTCAGATGCAAGAGTGGATTCGAAAATTTTCCAATGATAATCAGGAAATTATGAGCCTGGTAAATCAGGTGCAATTTGATTCTGATAAAGCAATTAAGTGGGGAATCAGCGTTCTTGGAAACGGAGCAGGCAATATGATGAATACGACAATGTCAGCAGTAGGCTCCCTTGTTAGTGGATTGGCAACTTTCTTTATTGCCTTTTCTTTTGCCTGTTATATTCTTTTTCAAAAAGAAAAATTACATGTACAGATAAGAAAGATTTTTTTTGCTTTTATTCCGAAACAAAAAGCGACGATGTTTCTTGATGTTTGTTCCCTGACTTATCGCACATTTGCCAACTTCCTTACCGGACAGTGTGTGGAGGCTGTGATTCTCGGAAGTATGTTTGTCGTTGCATTAAGTATTTTGAAAATGCCATATGCACTTTTAATTGGAGTCTTAATTGCATTTACTGCATTAATCCCTGTTTTTGGGGCATTTATCGGGTGCGTGATGGGATGTTTTTTGATTTTTATGGTGAGTCCCAAACAGGCAATTTTGTTTATTGTTGTATTTTTTATTTTACAGCAAATCGAAGGGAATCTGATTTATCCACATGTTGTGGGTGGGTCTGTAGGACTTCCATCGATATGGGTGCTTGCGGCAGTTACAATTGGTGGAAATCTTATGGGAATTGTAGGAATGCTTGTTTTTATTCCTTTGGTATCGGTATTGTATACAATTTTCTGCGAATTTGTATACTCGAGATTGAAAAAGCAACATATAAAATCGGTAACAAAGACAAAAGTAGAGGAATATACCGCAGAAGAAATTGCAAAGATGGAAGGAACCTGTAAAAAACAAGATGATAAAGAGTAAAATGAAGGGATTCAATTCATTGGTTGTTGCAGTGCTTTTAAAAACAGTTTGCTTTAAATAGGAGTGTTTTCTGTTAAGGCAAACTGTTTTTTTGTAAAAATCCGTTGTGACAGTCAAAGAATGAATAAAACAATGAATTGACAAAGCAGTCGAGCTGTGGTATGGTATTCCTATAAAGTATGAAAGAACGGTTCGAAAGATGAAATACGAAAGGAAACGAAAATCATGCAAAGTTTACTCGACGAATTAAAAGAAATGCAGGCAAAACTCTCTGCAATGATTGCGCGGCTTGAAGCGGAACATAACACAGTAACGGCGACACTTGCAGAGATAAGAAGAGTGGCAGTGCTTGAAGAGATTTACAGAGCCGGAGGAACGGTAACCGCAAAGGAAGTCTCTTGTTTTGCAGAAAAGTATGGAAAGACGCCTAGTTCAACCGCAGGGTATTATTCGGGGAATAAACCGTCACTAACAGCATCGGAAGATCGCTTAGCTCGAGTGCTTACGGAAACAGGACGGAGGATTGTCTTAGAAAAACGGGAAGAGTGGGGCGAGGATTGGCTGGAGAGGGTGCCGATGGAGATTGTTTCAAATGAGTATGCCAGAGATACGGAAGTAGTGTTTTGATTGTGGTCAAATAATTAAAAGTTAGAAAGAGGAATAACAAACAATGGAATATAAAATCGCATTGCTTTTAATTAATATATAATATAAAATTCATGAACAAAAAGGAGTAAAAAATATTGATCAATCAAGCGGCAAAGAAAATTTTAAAAGCACTTTCTTTTGATGGTGTAGAAGTAGAAATGTTTCGTCATATGGCGGATTTAAAGCGATTGGATCCTATGAAAATCTTTTATAAAAAAGTAGATGAAAAAATATATAACGGGAGTCATGCAGTACCGGTTCGCATTTTTTTCCCAAATGAAAAAAGCTTTCGGGAGAGTGAAGAAAAAAAAGCGGATGGCCAAGAACGAAAGCTGCTTTTGTTTATACATGGCGGTGGCTGGGTGACAGAGAGTATTGACAATTATGAAAGAATCTGTGCGCGACTTGCAGACGCAACCGGACAGTATGTCGTTTCGGTGGAATATAGATTGGCACCGGAAGATAAGTTTCCAGCAGGGCTGGAGGATTGCTATGCAGTTGCAAAGGCGTTATATTCCGGTCAGTTTGTATTAAATGTAGAGCCGGAAAACATTACACTGATTGGAGACAGCGCAGGCGGAAACCTTTGCGCTGCATTATCTTTGATGGCAAGAGACCGAAAAGAATTTATGCCGAGCAGACAAATTTTAATTTATCCTGCTACGTATAACGATTATACCGAAAAGTCGCCATTTGCCTCTGTAAAAGAAAATGGAACGGATTATCTTTTGACAGCAGGAAAAATGCAGGATTATATTGACCTCTATGCGAGAAATGAGGAAGATAAAAAGAACCCATATTTTGCACCATATCTGGCAAAAGATTTAAGTAATCAGCCGGATACATTGATTCTTACCTCAGAATTTGATCCACTTCGGGATGAGGGAGAAGCATATGGAGAACGCTTAAAGGAAGCAGGCAACCGGGTACAGATTCATCGCATTAAAGATGCCCTTCACGGCTATTTCGCATTGGGAATCAAGCAGCTACATGTGCAGGAAAGTTTCACCTACATTAATGAATTTTTGAAAGGGGAAGTATCGTGAAGCAAAAAAAAGCACATTGGAGAAAACTGGATAATGCAGCAAAATTATATTCTGCGGCCAGTAATAAAAAAGATACAAGAGTCTTTCGATTTTATTGTGAATTAAAAGAGCAAGTGCAGTCTGAGCTTCTGCAAGAAGCGCTGGATCAGACACTGGAAACCTTTCCGACTTTTCTTATGGTACTTCGAAAGGGTCTGTTTTGGCACTATCTTGAGCCTTGTAATTTACGTCCGGTTGTAAAAGAAGAGTATAAAGAGCCTTGCAGCAGGCTTTATATCCGAGACAAAAAGACCCTGCTGTTTGAAGTGACCTATTATCAAAAACGCATTAATTTTGAAGTGTTTCATGTACTGACCGATGGCACCGGAGCAACTGAATTTTTAAAAGAATTGGTGAAAAACTATCTGTATCTTGCGCATAAAGAAGAGGGACTGGAGCAGGTTTCCCTGCAGCCCGAAGATATGACAGTGCAGGATCAGGAAGATGATAGTTTCCTGAAATATTATTCAAAAGACCAGAAACGGCCGAAGAAAAGGAAGCTGCATGCATTTCAGATACGTAGAAAAAAGAAAAATGGAAACCGTCTGCATGTCCATGAATCCATTGTTTCGGTACAGGCAATCTTAAAAAGAAGCAGGGAGCTTGGCGTTTCTATGACCATCTTTTTGACGGCAATCTATATGATGGCTATTCACGAAGAGATGTCGAAGATGCAGAAAAAACGTTCTGTGATATTAATGGTGCCGGTAAATTTAAGAAAATTTTTCCCATCGACGTCGATGTTAAATTTCTTTAACTGGATTGAACCGGGATATGATTTTGCAACACAAGATGAAAATTTTGAAGCGGTATTGAACCATACGAAAGCATTTTTTGAAGCAGAGTTGACAAAAGAGAAAATGTCGGCACATATCAGTGAGCTGCTTGCGTTGGAGTTACATCCGATTTTGCGGCTTGCACCTCTGGAACTAAAGAATCTCTGCATTCAGGCAGGAGCAAAATTTTCAGAAAAAAATGTAACCGCAATTTTTTCAAATATGAGTGCAGTTAAAATGCCCGAAAACTATGTGCCTTATATTGAGCGATTTGGCGTGTATACAAACACTCCGAAAATGGAATTATGTCTGTGTTCATTTCAAGATAAATTGTCTTTTGCATTTACTTCCAGATATGATACCGAAAATATTGAACGCAATTTTTATCGTCTATTAAAAGAGCAGGGAATTTCAGCCCAAAAAGTAGAGCCGGTCTTTCCGAAGCCAACGATGCCAAGTGAGCAGGAGATGAAAGTCTATAAAATTTATAGTTTTTTATGTATTGCATTAGTGGCATTGATGTTGGTGACCGACTTAAATTTCCATCCGAAGATTCGTTGGACATTGTTTACCGCCGGAGGCGTTGCAACAATGTGGATTGCCTCGTCAATTGGCTTCTTTAAACGCTACAACTTATTAAAAAATTTGATGTGGCAGCTGTTAATCGGAACCATCATTAGTTTTATCTGGGATGCGTTAACCGGATGGCATAGCTGGTCGGTCGATTTTGTGCTGCCGATGATGAGTGTAGGAATTTTGCTTGCAATGTGTGTAATTGCAAAAGTGCAGAAAAGCCCGGTAAGAGAGTATCTGATCTATGAAATTATGGCTGCCGGATACGGGCTGATTCTTCCGGGTATTCTGCTTTTATGCAAAGTGGTGAAGCGTCCAACTGTGAGTATGTTTGGTGCATTGGCGTGCTTTTTATTTTTAGTAGGCGTGCTGTTGTTTAAAGGCAGAGAGTTTAAAGAAGAGATGCAAAAAAATTTGCATGTTTAAAAAACAATTTCAAAAATTGTACCGCCCGCAGGATTGTCCTTGACGGTAATATTGCCATTATGGACTCTTACAATTTCATACACAAGTGCAAGGCCAAGCCCGACTCCGCCAAGCGCACGGCTTCGGGATTTATCAATGCGAAAGAATGGTTCAAAGATTCTGTTTTTGAGCGCTTCAGGAATCCCATTTCCGGTATCTGCAACCGAGAAAATGATGTTTTGGTCTTTTTTTGCTACGGTTACGGTAACTTTACCATCCGAGTGATTATATTTTATCGCATTTTCTACAAGATTATAAACAAGTCGGTAGATTAAGATGTCGCTGCCTGTCATAGTAAGGGCTTCACAATTTCCGGTAAGGGTGATGTCTTTTTTCTGGGCAAGCGGCTCTAAATCTGCGAGGACTTCTTCGACGAGTGCATCGAGTGCAATTTCTTCGTCGCATGCCACGGTCTGCATCTCACTCATATCCAGAAGGGTTTTTACCATTTTGCTGAGTCGTTCGTTTTGTTCGGTCACCATTTTGAGCGTTTTTTGAGAACACTCATCATTATCCGGATGTTCGGTAGCGTTATACAAATCAAGCTGTACCTGCATGACAGCCAGAGGCGTACGAAGCTCATGTGCGGCATTTGCGGTAAATTGGCGTTGGGTTTCAAAGGACTCGGAGAGTCGTTCAAGCATCTTATTATAGGAAATACTCAGTTGGTTGAGCTCTTTGACTTTGTTTTCCTCAATTCGTGAAGCTGCCAGGTTTTGTGCCTGCACTTTTTCGATTTTATCCGAAAATTCACTGAGGGGCTTTAGTGCATGTCCGCTTATAAAAAAGGTAATAACACCGCCCAAAAGTGCCATCAGTGCGGAGAGAATCAGACTTGTTTTCCTATAATCTGCTTTGTTATTGTAAACTTGAATGGAAAAATCATTTGCAAAATCTTGCCATTTTTCATCCGGGATGCTGATATAGATTTCCTCCGAGCCGTCTTTGCTGCCATCTTCATTTTGAGCATCTACCGTATCTTGCAGGGAATCAATGTAGTAAACTCCGCTTTTATAGATAAATAACGTAAGGCATCCGCAGATTAATGCAATGAATAATGTTGTAATGATTGTAAGTCGCCACTGGATTGATAATTTTTTCATGATTTTTTACTTACTTATTTGCACTGTCTGCATCAATCACGGATTGAATCTGGCTCATAAGCGTATCATAATTATCCGGATCATCGATTCCGCCAAGCATTGGATCGCCTACAATCTTTCCGTTTCGATCCACAAGAATCGTGGTAGGAAATGCCATAATCTCGGAAGCGTATTTTCCTGCATTGGAATCATATGCAATAGAAAGGTTACGATAAGTTGCGCCCTGGCTTTCCAGCACTTTTTTTGCTTCTTCAATTGCAGATTCATTTGAATCGAAAGTTTCAGTGTTGATTCCTACGACTTCTCCGCCCATGGATTTGATTGCTTCGTTCATTTCATTAAGTTTGGATAATTCTGCAACACAAGGTTTACAGCCTGTAAACCAGAAATTTAAAACGGTTACGGCATTGTTGGAAAACAGAGTTCCATCCACTTTATTTCCATCGAAATCTGTTCCGGAAAGATCTTTAAATGGAGTATCCTCATCCGCAGCATCTTCTGTATCCGCAGAGCCGGTTGTTGCCAGTTCCTCTTCCAGCTTGGAAATCTGTTCTTCAATTCCACGAATGGTTTCAATATCGCTCTCTAATGTCTTGAGTTCATCCTCTGTAAAAGAAGATTTGTTTTCTTCAACGGTTGCGGTAAGGAAATCTGCATAGGCACTATCGGAATCTGCATTTGTCTTGCTCATCATGCCAAATACCTTATCCCATACTTCGCTATGATCCGCAAAAATCTGATTTTCCTGCTGATAGAGATCATCTAATTTTTTAGTGGAAGCATCCGTTGACTCTTTTGTATCGGAGGTAGTACTTTCGTTTTTCTTAGGATTCTTTTCAGTAGTGTCTTTTCCGCTGCATGCAGTCAGTGATAAGGCTGCGCAAAGTGTGAGAATGGTAATAATATTTTTTCTTGTTTTCATGATTAAAATCTCCTTTACAGATAGATAGTTTATTATTTTTGGGTTTTCATAAATTGAAAGCAAATGGCATCTTTGGGACATGCTTTCATGCAGGCGCCACATCTGATACATTCTGGATGATTTGGGCTTTTTAGCACATCCACATCCATTTTACATGCAGTAGTACATTTATGGCAACCAATACATTGATCCTCTTTTACTTTTATGCTAAGCAAGGATACCTTATTAAATAAAGAATAAATTGCACCCAGTGGGCAAATCCATTTACAAAATGGCCGATAAAATAAAATGCTTAAGACAACCACCGTAATTAAGATAATACTCTTAAATTGAAATAAGCTGCCAAGTGCCGAGCGAATTGCTGCATTTCCAATTGCTAATGGAATGGCACCTTCCAACACGCCTTGCGGACAAAGATATTTACAAAAGAACGGATCGCCCATTCCTATGGAATTTGTCACAAGCATTGGAAGCAGGATGACAAACACGATTAAGATGAAATATTTCAGATATCTTAATGGCTTAAGCTTTGCGGTAGAAAACTTTTTGCATGGAATTTTATGAAGTAAATCCTGAAACCACCCAAACGGGCACAAGAATCCACAGATAAATCTTCCAAGCAGCACACCCAGCAAAATAAAAAATCCGGTGATGTAATAAGTAAATTTAAATTTTGAGGAACCAATCACTGCCTGTACGGCTCCGATTGGACAGGCTCCGGTAGCTGCCGGACAGGAATAACAATTTAGTCCCGGTACACAGACATTTTTGGCAGCACCCTGATAAATTTTTCCCTTAAATAAATTAGGAATATGTATATTTGTAAGCAAGGTAGCGACCGCCTGAATCCAACCACGCAATCCTGCGATTTTCTTTGATTTGAGTTTTGTTTTCTTATCCAATTCCTACACACTCCAGACATAATTTAATTGCTTTGCTAAGCACAACAGCCGCTTCTCCTCTGGATATCCCATACGTCACCAGAATAATACCGGCAGCAAGTAAGACAAGTTGTAGTATTTGTTTGCTCTTCAAAAATTGATTGCTCCTTTCTTTTGATCAAATTTGTCTTTGTTGACCTGTCGACATAAGTATTATACAATAGAGGGTGTAAAATTTCTGTTAAGGAAATGGGGAAAATATCGTGAGATTATTAATTGTTGAAGATGAAAAAGAGTTATGTGATACGGTTGCCAAAACTTTGTATCACGTCGGCTATGAAGTCGACACCTGCTATGACGGCAGCGAAGCACTGGATTATATATTGGCAGAAAACTATGATTTGATTGTGCTTGACCTGAATCTGCCGGGGATGGATGGAATGGAACTTTTAAAAGAATTACGCAAAAAAAATGAGGAAACGAAGGTTCTGATTTTATCGGCAAGAAGTCAGATAGCAGATAAAGTTGAAGGGCTGGATGCCGGTGCAAACGACTATATGGAAAAGCCATTTCATTTACAAGAATTAGAAGCTCGTATCCGGAGTCTGACCCGCCGTAAGTTTGTACAAAAAGATGTGTGCTTAACTTGCGGAGGCATCAGGTTCGACACAAAAAAACGAGAAGCCTATGCCAAAGGCGAATTCGTGTCGCTGACCCGAAAAGAAAATGGAATCTTAGAATACTTGCTTCTGAATCAAGGCAGACCGGTTAGTCAGGAGGAATTAATTGAACATGTCTGGGATGCGTCTGCGGATAGTTTTAGTGGGTCAATCCGAGTTCATATGTCGTCACTTCGAAAGAAACTAAAAGCAGTGCTTGGATATGATCCGATTCTAAATAAAATCGGTGAAGGCTACAAAGTTGTGGACGGTAAAAACTGCTAAATAAAACAGCGGCTCAGTATTAAGAGTCGCTGTTTTCAAAGATACGGACAAGTCTGGTGTGTTCATTTTTTTCTTTAAACTCGCGAAGAACTGCCCGAAATGTTGTATTTCGAAGTTTTCGATTATTTTTAAGAAAGCAGACAAAGGTCCAGAACCATAAAAATGGTCATAAAACAGGGAGATGGGAGGCGTTTGGAAAGCGTACTTTTATTCAAAACCATGCCTTTTCGCTGATCTGCGATTTGCTGACCATAAGGAAGTAAATAGCAGGTGTCTTTTATTTTGCGAAGGGTGTATCCGGATTGGCATTGAAACATAAATAAAAGGTGTCCTTTCGTTAAAGTTGGATTAAAAAAATCTACAGATATTATAATCTCAGATGAGAATTGTGTCAAAAAGAAAAAGTTAATAATAAAAGTAAATAAAAAAAGTAAATAAAAATAGCTCCTATCGTGAAATTCAATTTCATGATAAGAGCTGTTTTTTATTTCCACTCAATAAAATGATAACTGTCCAGTATTTGAAAATACTTGGCAAGGCGTTCATATAAGGGATTTGCTTTTTCTCCGAATTCCGCCTCTACGTCTTTCCCGAGCTCAATGATTGTTTTTTCTCCATCTAATAAAGGCCATACAAAACTTCCAGTCTCATCCAGATGGATGTGTGTGACTTTTGGTTTTTTTAGGATTTTTTGAGCAATTCGATTAAAGACGCCAGTGTTTTCAATATCGAGTGTGACAATTCCTTTTTCATCGACCGACCAGGAGATTCCCTCCGGTCGGCTTGGTTTTCGTTCCAGATAGTTTTCTGAAACACCGGTTTTATTTTTCTTCATCATTTACTTTCTTTTTTTCCAGATGGAAAATTTCAATAAACTTAATATAATCAGTGCAAATACAACTAAACTTCCGATAGTTGCAGCCGGTGTAGAAAGATTTAATTTAGAAGATAAATTGATAGCACTGTCTAATCCGAATACGGCAAAGACAGCAAGAAGAATACCGACTAAACCTTCTCCGGCAATCATACCGGAACAGTATAAGAGACCGTCGCTGATGATGGCATCTTTTTCTTTCGGCTCTTTGTTCATTTTATCAAATGCAAGACGAACAAGTCCACCTACCATGATGCAGGCATTGAGCTGAACCGGAAGATACACACCGATTGCGAACGGAAGTACCGGAATTCCTACGATTTCTACTGCAACCGCGAGGAATACACCGATAAATACAAGAGTCCACGGAAGATTTCCACCCATAACACCCTCGATAATCATTTTCATTAGCATTGCCTGAGGAGCACCGAGCTGTTCTGTACCAAATCCCCATGCAGAATCTAACAGATATAAAACTCCGCCGATTGCAAAGGCGGCAGCGATAACACCAACCATTTCACCAATCTGCTGTTTCTTAGGAGTTGCGCCAAGCAGGTATCCTGTCTTTAAGTCCTGGGAAGCGTCTCCTGCAATAGCTGCCACGATACAGATAATAGAACCGATAGCGATAGCACCCTGCATACCATGAGCACCCTGGTCACCTGTTATTTTTAAGATGATAGTAGCAATCAGAAGAGTTGCGATTGCCATACCGGAAACAGGGTTATTTGAGCTTCCTACAAGACCAACCATTCTTGAAGAAACCAAAGATAACAACGATAATCGCACCAACAAGTGTTACCGGAATTGCAGGTACTAACCATACAAGCAGAGTCAGAACAAGGATTGAAAGCAATAAGAATTTCATGCTTAAATCCTGTTCGGTACGTTTGTTACTTGTACCTTTTGCCCCAGACATGCTCTTAATTGCATCACGGAATGTGCGGATAATCAGTGGAAGAGATTTTACTAAACTGATGATACCGCCTGCTGCCAGTGCACCGGCACCGATATAGCGGATGTAGCTTCCCCAGATTGCACTTGCACCACCGGCTGCAAACATTTCTCCGATAGGAGCAGTTCCCGGATATAAAGTTAAATCACTTCCAAACAATACGATTGCCGGAATAAGTACCAGCCAGCTCACAATACCACCGGCAAACATGTAAGAAGAAATTCTTGGTCCACAAATGTAACCAACACTCATAACAGCCGGGTAAATCTGTGTTCCGATCTCTCCGGCGTATCCTTTGATGCGGAAAGATACTTCACTCGGAACTAATTTCAATCCATCAATGATGAATTTGAAACCAGCGGCAATACCAAGACCTGCGAATACAGTGGAAGCATTCGCTCCGCCTTCTTCACCGGCTAAAAGAACCTCTGCACAAGCAGTACCTTCCGGATAAGGAAGAACACCATGTTCTTTTACAATTAATGCGTTTCTAAGCGGAACCATGAACAGAACACCAAGCAGACCACCGATTAAGGCGATAATTGTGATTTCGATAATACTTGGTTTGTTCATCTTTCCTTCTGCTGCCCATAAGAATAAAGCAGGCAGGGTAAAAATAGCACCAGCGGCTAAGGACTCTCCCGCAGAACCAATGGTCTGTACGAGATTACTTTCCAAGATGGAATTTTTGCGCATGATAACGCGGATGACGCCCATGGAAATTACGGCGGCTGGAATGGATGCAGATACTGTCATACCAACACGTAATCCAAGATAGGCATTTGCTGCACCGAATACGACTGCCAGAAGAATACCCATGACAATTGAAGTAATTGTAAATTCAGGTGTTACTTTGTCAGCCGGAATATACGGTTTGAACTCGTTTTTTTCGTTCATTTTTTTCTCCTTTGAAAATTTAAAGTCACAACAGATATCATTATATAGAAAATAGGATGGACTTGCAAGAAGAGAAATGAATTTTCAAAAATTTTCCTGAGATCAATAGTATAATATAGAAAGACCAAACCGAAAATCCAAAAGCAGAGGCGTTTAGAATGGTAAAAGGCGAGAAGTATTCTGGGCGATTCTGATCAATTGTCAGATAGTGTGTTAACTGAAAAAAAGCAATTTTGCAGTTAACAGAAATGTTAGAATAAATTAATGGTACTCGAAAAAAGAATATGATAAAATAGCAGAAAATCGAAATACACAGGAGAAATTTATGAAGAAAAAA
>JAIIAN010000089.1 GCA_022717655.1 Bacillota bacterium
TCATTACCTTGCACCGGATATGGCCAAGGCAATGAAAAATGCGTATGAAAAAGAAACAAAACCGCTGGCAAAACAGATTTTAGGCCAGTTACTCGAAAATCTTGATATTGCAGGAAAAGATATGATTCCGATTTGTCAGGATACCGGAATGGCAGTTGTATTCTTAAAAATTGGACAGGATGTACATTTTGAAGGCGGAAGCGTAGAGGACGCAGTCAATGAAGGCGTACGTCAGGGTTATACAGAAGGATATTTAAGAAAATCTGTAGTAGGAGACCCATTAGAACGTGTCAATACAAAAGACAATACTCCTGCAATCATTCATTATGAACTCGTTCCTGGAGATAAAGTAGAAATTACAGTTGCTCCAAAAGGATTTGGAAGTGAAAACATGAGTAAAATCATCATGTTAAAACCAGCGGATGGAATTGAAGGTGTAAAAGAAGCCATTATCGGTGCGGTAAAAGATGCAGGTCCAAACGCTTGTCCACCAGTTGTTGTTGGTGTCGGAATCGGAGGTACGTTTGAAAAAGCAGCGATTCTTGCAAAAAAGGCACTGACAAGAGAAATCGGTGTTCATTCTGAACTTCCTCATGTAAAAGCACTCGAAGAAGAACTGCTTGAAAAAATTAATCAGATTGGTCTTGGACCGGCAGGTCTTGGTGGAGATACCACAGCACTTGCGGTAAATATCAATACTTATGCAACTCATATTGCAGGACTTCCGGTAGCAATTAATATCTGCTGTCATGTAAATCGTCATATTGTAAGAGAAATCTAATACGGAGGAATAAAAGAATTATGGATAGACATATCAAAGCACCTCTCGACAGAGAAGAAGTAAAAACTTTAGAAGCAGGGGATTATGTATATATTACAGGAACTGTATATACAGCAAGAGATGCAGCGCATCTTCGCATGGACCAGGCACTTGATAGAGGAGAAAAACTTCCAATTGAATTAGAAGGAAATGTGATTTATTACATGGGACCGACACCGGCAAGAGAAGGACGTCCAATTGGTTCTGCAGGTCCTACAACAGCAAGCCGTATGGATAAATATGCTCCACGTCTGTTAGACTTAGGTTTAACCGGAATGATTGGAAAAGGAAAACGTAAAAAAGAAGTGACCGATGCAATCGTAAGAAATGGTGCCGTATTTTTTGCGGCAGTTGGCGGTGCAGGAGCTCTGCTTTCAAAATGTATTAAAAAAGCAGAAGTCATTGCTTATGACGACCTTGGAACAGAAGCAATCCGTAAACTGGAAGTAGAAAATCTTCCGGTTATCGTAGTAATTGATTCTAAGGGAAGAAACCTTTACGAAGAAGTATGTAAATAAGAATAGAGGAGAACCAAATGGATGAAAATTGTCTGTTTGGTTCTTTTTTCGTTTATATTTATAAAAAAATAACGACAAAATTCTTAGTTAGGTGTATACTAAAAGAAAGAGGATAAATGAAAAATACAACAGGAGACTTAAGACATGGAAAAAAGCAAAATCGAAAGCCTGCAGAAACTGCAGAAAATGGAGCAGTTCTATCTGCTTATCAATGCAGGAACACACAATCCATTTGTAGTTTGTGATAAGGAAAATTTTAACGACCAGGTTTGGATATTTGAGGTTGAAGAAGATATGAAAGAGGCTGCAAAGCCTTATATGATAGAACAGAAACACAAATTAATTCCGGCAAAAATTGAAAATAAAGGATATCTTCCATTTTTTACCAGTTTATTTACACTTGGCGTCAATGCGGTCGTATTTGTAGAAAAAGAACAGACGACAGAATTTGAACTGATAGAGATTGTAAAACGACCAATGTTAGAAAAAATTCCAGAAGAGAAACGTCCGCTTGAAAATCCGGCACTGCAGATTACCGGAACTTATTTTATGCAGGAATTGAGACGAGAAGTTCCAATGGAAGAAAAAGAAAATGTGAAAGAATTAGAAGAAGAGATGTCTGCAAATCTGGTAAAAAGCAGATTTTTAATTGCAGTAGAAAAACAGGATGAGGCATCTTTAGAAGAACGAAAAAAAGAACCATTAAAAATCTTTTATCTGAAAAGTAAAGAAGATAAATTTATGCTTCCAATCTTTACCGATACGGTTGAATTTTCAAAATTAAACCGTGAAGGCAAATATCGTGCCATGATGATTGATTTTAAAAATATTAAAAAGATTATTATGCCGGAGGCACTTGGTATGGTGATTAATCCTTATGGATTTAATCTGGTTGTCCAGCTTCAGCATTTTGATGAGTTACTGAAACGTTTTGGGATTACCGCAGAATAAGGCTGGTACAGCGTAATTTCACTGTACCAGAATACAAAAAGAGTATTTGTTTTGGCAAATCGGAGGAGGTGTCTGTTATGAAAATAGACATGCACTGTCACACAAAAGAGGGTTCCATTGATGGAAAAGTTCCAATTGATGAGTATATTACCCTATTAAAGGAAAATGGATTTGGGGGCATGCTGGTTACAGACCACGATTCTTATCGTGGCTACCGGCACTGGAAGAAATTTATAAAAGGAAAGAAACATGAAGATTTTCTTGTATTAAAGGGAATTGAGTATGATACTTTAGATGCAGGACATATCATTGTGATTATGCCGGAGACGATTAAACTTCGTCTGTTGGAGCTTCGTGGAATGCCAATTCAGATGCTGATTCCAATTGTGCATAATTATGGAGGAATTTTAGGACCGGCACATCCGTGTGGAGAAAAGTATATGAGCTTTATGAATGCAAAGGCTTATCAGAGAAATCCGGAGATTTTAAAAGAATTTGATTTCATGGAAACCTTTAATGCCTGTGAATCACAGGAGGTAAATGGAAAGGCCCAGAAAATTGCAGATAAATATGGGCTGACCGGAACCGGTGGAAGTGATGCACACAGACAGGACTGCGTAGGGCTGGCCTATACGGAGATACCAGATGATATTACCTGTGAATCTGATTTAATCACAGAAATCATGAAGGGTACAAAATTTGAATGTGGCGGAACAAACTATACCGGAACAACAAAAGATAAAATCGGAAAAGTAAATACGGTTTTAGTACATTCTTTCTGGGTATATAATAAACTGGGTGGTTTAAGCAAAGCATTTCAGCGAAATACAAAAATGAAAAAAGGATTTGTAGAACATGTGCAAAATCCGATTCGTAAAGAAAGAACAAATAAAGTGATAAAGAAAGAGGATAAATTGTGAGCGAGAAAGTAATAAAAGCAGCACTGCTTGGTCTTGGAACAGTAGGAAGTGGAGTTTATAAAGTTTTAAAAAATCAGAAAGAGGAAATGCCGCATAAAATCGGTGCAGTTGTAGAAGTTGAGAAAATTCTGGTGCGCAACTTAAAAAAAGCATCTGCTAAGGTAGAAAATCCGGAAATTCTGACAAATGACTGGAAAACAATTTTAGAAGATGAATCCATTGAAATTGTAATTGAAGTTATGGGCGGAATCGAGCCGGCAAGAACTTATATTTTAGAGGCATTAAATGCGGGAAAACATGTTGTAACTGCAAATAAGGATTTAGTAGCTTCTCATGGACAGGAATTATTAGAGTGTGCCGCAGAGCATAACTGTGATTTCTTATTTGAAGCCGCAGTTGCAGGCGGTATTCCGATTATCCGTCCATTAAAGCAGTGTCTGGCTGCAAATCATATTACGGAAATCATGGGAATCGTAAATGGAACAACAAACTTTATCTTAACAAAAATGACGCAGGAGGGAATGGAGTTTGCACAGGCACTTGCCCTTGCAACGGAACTTGGCTATGCAGAAGCAGACCCGACTGCTGATATCCAGGGCTTAGATGCCGGAAGAAAAATGGCAATTATGGCTTCGATTGCATTTAATTCCAGAGTGACATTTGACGATGTCATTACAGAAGGAATTACACAGATTTCTGCAAAAGATATCCGCTATGCAAAAGAATTAGGCTGTGTGATTAAATTATTAGGCGTGGCAAGAAATACGGAAACTGGAATTGAAGTCAGTGTACGTCCAATGCTGATTCCGGAGACACATGCTCTTGCAACCGTAAATGATTCCTTTAATGCAGTCTTTTTAACAGGAGATGCTGTAGGAGATGCAATGTTCTATGGAAGAGGCGCAGGAGAACTGCCGACAGCAAGTGCAATTGCAGGAGACGTTTTTGATGTAGCAAGAAATATTTTATCTGGCTGTACCGGACGAATCGGCTGTACCTGCTATAAACAGCTTCCAATGAAAGAGGCAGATGAGATGGAAAGCCGTTTCTTCTTAAGAATGCATGTATCTGACTGTGCCGGTACTCTGGCAAGCATTGCAAGTGTATTTGGAAATAATAATGTAAGTATTGCTCAGGTTATCCAGAAAAATAAAGAAGGCGAACTGGCAGAGCTTGTTGTGGTAACTTCAAAAGTAAAAGAAGGAAACTTTAATGACGCTATGATGATTATTGAGGGCATGAGCGTGGTACAGAAAGTTTCAAAAGTAATCCGTGTATATGGAGACTAAAGGACTAAAGTAAAATGACAGAAAAATTATTTTATCAGGACAGCAGTATCAAAGAATTTATGGCAGTAGTAAAAAGCTGTATGCAGGGAAAAGATGGTATGTTTGAAGTGATACTGAATCGAACTGCATTTTTTCCGGAAGGAGGAGGTCAGTATGCAGATACCGGAGTCCTTCTTGTGGGAGAAAAAGAAGTAAAAGTCGTTGATGTACAGGAAAAAAATGAAATTGTAACCCATTATGTGACAGAAGCAGTGGAACAGGGAAGCAAGGTAACAGGAAAATTAAATTACGAAGAACGATTTTCTAAGATGCAGCAGCATACCGGAGAGCATATTGTATCTGGAATTGTAAACCGTCGCTTTGGCTACAATAATGTAGGCTTTCATCTTGGAAGTGAAGAGGTCACCATGGATTTTGACGGCATGCTGACAGAAAATCAGTTAAAAGAGATTGAATGGGAAGCAAATCAGGCAGTTGCTGAAAATGTAAAAATTCAGGTATTATATCCGACAAAAGAAGAACTGGAGACGATGACTTACAGAAGCAAAATAGAAATCGAAGGACAGGTTCGTATTGTAGAGATTCCAGGCTGGGACAGCTGTGCATGTTGTGCACCACATGTAGATTATACCGGTCAGATTGGCTTGATTAAATTAATTGGAGCAATTAAATACAAAGGTGGAATCAGAGTCTCCATGGTCTGCGGTTTCCGTGCACTTTTGGACTATAATCAAAAAGAAGCAAGTGTCATAGCGATTTCAAGAAAACTTTCTGCAAAGCCGGATGCAGTAGCAGAAGCAGTGGAGCGTCTGCAAAAAGAAGTGGAAACACAGAAAGAAAAAATCCGGATTTTACAGGGACAGTATTTAAAAGGATTATTAAAAGAAGTAAAGCCGGAAGATTCCTGTGTGCTTTTATTTGAGGAGACATTAGATGCAGTGGCAGTAAGAAACTTTGTCAATGATGTAATGAAAATGACAGATGGAATCTGCGGAGCATTTATTGGCATAGATGCGGAGGGCTATCGTTATATTCTTGCATCTTCCAAGCTGGAGATTACGAAGATTGCAAAAGAGATGAATCAGGTCTTGAATGGAAGAGGCGGAGGAAAGCCTCCAATGGTTCAGGGCTCTGTGAAAGCAAAACGAAGTGAAATCGAAGCATTTTTAAAAACACAGTCTTAATACAAGTCAAATCTTTATGAGAATCAGCATGAAATTCTGGGACTCATGCTGAGGTAAAAGTCTTTAAAAATCAGTGTGAAAAGCTGGTTTTTGAAGACCTTTTTTAGTTTGTTGATAAGTTTACTATGTTTTTTATAAAAAAATGAAAGATAAGTGTTGACAAATCAAAAAAAGAGGTATATTATGTAAAACATAGAAAACATATTAAAAGAGTATGTTAAAGGGAGTTAAGCTTAGCGATAATAAAAGAAGTAAAAAGATTTGTATAGAAAGGCGGAAAGAAGTATGTCAAACATTTATAAAGGAACATTAGGATTAATTGGAAACACTCCACTGGTAGAACTCGTAAACATTGAAAAAGCACTGGGACTGGAAGCAACCATTCTTGGTAAGCTGGAATACTTTAATCCGGCAGGAAGTGTAAAAGACAGAATCGCAAAAGCAATGATTGAAGATGCTGAAGAAAAAGGCTTATTAAAAGAAGGTTCTGTTATCATTGAGCCGACATCAGGAAATACCGGAATCGGTCTTGCAGCAATCGCAGCAGCAAAAGGTTACCGCATCATCTTAACCATGCCGGAAACCATGAGTGTTGAAAGAAGAAACATTTTAAAAGCTTATGGCGCAGAACTGGTACTGACAGAAGGTGCTCAGGGTATGAAAGGTGCGATTGCAAAAGCAGATGAACTTGCAAAAGAAATTCCAAACAGCTTCATTCCTGGACAGTTTGTAAACCCAGCAAACCCGAAAGCACACAGAGAAACAACTGGTCCTGAAATCTGGAAAGATACAGATGGAAAAGTAGATTTTTTTGTAGCAGGTGTTGGTACGGGCGGAACACTGACAGGAACAGGTGAATACTTAAAATCCCAGAATCCAGATGTAAAAATTGTAGCAGTTGAACCGGCAACTTCTCCAGTCCTTTCGGAAGGAAAAGGTGGTCCTCATAAGATTCAGGGAATCGGTGCTGGATTCGTACCAAAAGTTTTAAATACCGGTATTTATGATGAAATTATCAAAATTGAAAATGACGATGCATTTAAGACAGGAAAACTGCTTGCTAAGAAAGAGGGAGTTTTAGTAGGAATTTCTTCTGGTGCAGCACTGCACGCAGCAATCGAATTGGCACAGCGTCCAGAAAACAAAGGTAAAACAATCGTAGCATTGTTACCAGATACAGCAGACAGATATTACTCTACACCACTGTTTACAGAATAATTCAACAAATAAAAAAAAAGAAAAGAAGAGGATATTAAATTATGAGTGAAAAAATTACAAGAGAAAATAGAAAATTCAAATTTGAAACATTACAGCTTCATGTAGGTCAGGAAAAACCAGACCCAGTAACAGATGCAAGAGTGGTTCCAATTTATCAGACATCATCTTATGTATTCCGTAACTGCGACCATGCAGCAGCAAGATTTGGTCTTGCCGATGCAGGTAACATCTACGGACGTTTAACAAACCCGACAGAAGATGTATTTGAACAGAGAATGGCAGCACTGGAAGGTGGTGTAGCAGCATTAGCAGTTGCATCTGGTGCAGCAGCTATCACATACACAATTGAAAACCTTGCACAGAATGGTGATCATATTGTATCTGCAAAAAATATCTATGGTGGTTCTTTCAACCTGTTACTGCACACACTGCCACAGTATGGCGTAACAACAACATTTGTAGATATCTTCAACTATGATGAAGTAGAAGCTGCAATTCAGGAAAACACAAAAGCAATCTACATTGAAACACTTGGAAACCCGAACTCTGATGTAGTTGATATTGAGGCATTGGCAAATATTGCACATAAACATAAAATTCCGCTTGTTGTAGATAATACATTCGCAACTCCATACCTTGTAAGACCAATCGAATATGGTGCAGATATCGTTGTACATTCTGCTACAAAATTCATCGGTGGACATGGTACAACAATCGGTGGTGTTATCGTAGACAGTGGTAAATTTGACTGGGAAGGTTCAGGAAAATTCCCGTCCTTAACAGAGCCAAACCCAAGCTATCATGGAATCAGCTTTACAAAAGCAGTAGGACCAGCAGCTTTCGTTACAAAAATCCGTGCAATCTTACTTCGTGATACAGGTGCAACAATTTCTCCGTTCCACTCATTCATCTTCCTTCAGGGACTGGAAACATTATCCCTTAGAGTAGAACGTCACGTAGAAAATGCATTAAAAGTAGTAGAATACTTAAATAACCATCCACAGGTAGAAAAAGTACATCATCCGTCTGTATCTGATGATGCAACTCAGAAAGAACTGTACGCAAAATACTTCCCGAACGGCGGTGGTTCTATCTTTACATTTGAAATCAAAGGAGATGCTCAGAAAGCAAAAGACTTTATTGATAATCTGGAATTATTCTCCTTACTGGCAAACGTTGCTGACGTAAAATCTCTGGTTATTCATCCAGCAACAACTACACACAGCCAGTGCACAGAAGAAGAACTGTTAGACCAGGGAATCAAGCCAAATACAATTCGTTTATCCATTGGTACAGAAAACATTGACGATATCATCCAGGATTTGGATGAAGCATTCAAAGCCGTACAGGACTAAGAATGAGCTTTTCTAAAAAGACCAGATATGGTTTAACTTCGTTGATTGATTTGGCAGTGAATTCCAAAAATGGACCGGTTTCTCTGGGAAGTATTGCAAAGAGAAACGGAATTTCACAACAGTTTTTAGAACAGATTTTTGCAGCCTTTCGAGGTGCGAGACTTGTACGAAGCGTAAAAGGACCTCAGGGAGGTTATCAACTGGCAAAAAGTGCAGATGAAGTTACAGTAGCAGATGTCTTACAGGTTTTGGAGGGAACTTATCATTTAGATGACCAGGTTGCCCAGCCAAACAGTGAGTACATGGGAATTGCAGATACAATTCAGCGTCTTGTAATTGATAAAGTAAATCATGAATTGGATGCTGTGTTGGAAAATCTGACAATATCACAACTGGAACTGTATTATTCCGAGCACTATGACAGGCAGGAAATGTACTATATTTAAAAAGAACACCGGAGAGTTTTCTTTTAAGAGGACTCTTCGGTTTTTTATTTCATAATTTATTTCTAAATCTCGCAGAAAGTGCTTTTTTTCTTGCCTTGAATACATAGTAAGCACATGGTAAAATAGGAAATATGGATGGAACAATGAGTATCAAAGAATATCAAAAAATATCAAAAAATTTGAAGGCACATTGTTGAAATATGGAGGTAGTTTTAAATGAAAATATCAACAAGAGGACGTTATGCAATCCGTGTCATGTTAGATTTGGCAGAACATAATACAGGAGAATATATTCCGCTTATGGACATTGCGAAGAGACAGGAAATTTCAGAAAAATATCTGGAATCCATTGTTGCTTCGCTTAGCAAAAATGGTTTTGTGCGTGCCCAGAGAGGAAAAGGGGGCGGTTACAGACTAGTAAAAGCACCGACGGATTATTCGATAGGAAGCATTTTAAAGGTGACAGAAGGCTCGCTTGCACCGGTTGCGTGTCTGGAGGGAGAAGTCAATACCTGTGAGCGCGCAAATGAATGTAAAACATTAAAAATGTGGGAAGATTTCCATAAGCTGGTTCAGGATTATTTTGATAAAATCTCTTTGCAGGATTTAATCGGAAATGGTGAAGATGTAGGAAACTATGTCATTTAACTAAATCAAGGAGCGAAGCGGATTGTGAATATCCGTTTTACAGAAAGAAGGCAAGGGGAAGAAAGAAAAAATGAATATATTAAATATTGAACATGTCAGCAAGATATTTGGAGATAAGAAAATCTTTGATGATGTCTCCTATGGAGTACAGGAGGGTGATAAGATTGGAATCGTTGGTTTAAATGGAACAGGAAAAACAACGATGCTCAATATTATTGCAGGAGCAGAAGAACCAGATGAAGGGCAGATTATCATGCAAAATGGAATCCGTCTTGCCTATCTGTCGCAAAATCCATATTTTCCGGAAAATGCAACGGTTTTGTCCTATGCACTGGATGGAATAGATGAGACAGACTGGACGGCACAAAGCGAGGTAAAAAGTGCCCTGAATCAGCTTGGAATAATAGACCACGAACAGAGGGTGAGTGAGCTTTCCGGTGGACAAAAGAAAAAAGTTGCGCTTGCAAAAGTATTGACTGGTTCGTTTGATATCTTATTGTTAGATGAGCCGACAAACCACTTAGACAGTGGTATGCTTGCATGGCTGGAAGATTATCTGAAACGCTATAAAGGCGTTGTGATTATGGTAACGCATGACCGTTATTTCTTAGATAAAGTAACGAATAAGATTCTTGAAATTTCTCATGGAAATTTATATAGTTATGAGTCAAATTATTCCGGATTTCTGGAATTAAAAGCGCAAAGAGAAGAGATGGAACTTGCATCTGAGCGGAAACGCCAGAGTGTGCTTCGGATGGAACTGGAATGGGCAAAGCGTGGCTGTCGTGCCAGAAGTACCAAACAAAGAGCAAGATTAGAGCGTCTGGAAGCATTAAAAAATGGCAAAGCACCGGTACAGGAACAGGTATTGGAACTGGATTCCGTAGAAACCAGAATGGGAAAGAAAACCGTAGAACTTCATCATATCAGCAAGCGGTATGGAGAAAAAAATCTGGTGGAAGATTTTGATTATATTGTGCTTAGAAATCAAAGACTTGCGTTTGTAGGTCCAAATGGCTGTGGAAAGTCAACGATATTAAAAATGATTGCAGGGCTTGTAGAGCCGGATTCCGGTCAGATTGAGATTGGAGAAACTGTGAAAATCGGATATTTTGCACAGGAAGTACCGGATATGAATACCAATCAGAGAGTGATTGATTATATCAAAGATATTGCAGAGTATGTTCCGACTCGTGAGGGAAGAATTACGGCATCCCAGATGTTAGAGCGGTTTTTATTTACTCCGGATATGCAGTATGCACCGGTATCCAAGCTTTCTGGAGGAGAACAAAAAAGACTGTATTTGTTGAGCGTATTAATTTCTGCACCAAACTGCCTGATTTTGGATGAAATTTCCAATGATATGGATATTCCGACTTTGACCATTTTGGAGGATTATCTGAACTATTTTTCTGGAATTGTAATCACAGTGTCCCATGACCGTTATTTTTTGGATAATGTAGTGGACCGAATTTTTGAATTGGATGGCTGTGGTCATTTACAGCAGTATGAAGGTGGATATACCGATTATGTTGAGGCAAAACTGGCAAGGACAGGAAGTAGTGTAGACGGACTTTTAAAACCAGAGAAAAAAGAAAAGAAAGAAACGACGCAAAAAGACTGGAAGCAGAATCGTCCGCAGAAATTAAAATTTTCTTATAAAGAACAAAGAGAATTTGAGACAATAGATGATGACATTGCAGAATTAGAGGAAAAAATAGAATTTTTGGATGCTGAGATGGTAAAAAATGCAACAAATTCTATGAAGCTTTCAGAATTAATGAAAGAAAAAGAAGAAGCAGAACAGAAATTAGAAGAAAAAATGGACCGATGGGTGTATTTAAATGATTTAGCGGAGAAAATAGAAGCACAGAAGTAAGAATACTCAGAAAAATCAAAAGAAAGTATGCGTGAATTTACCTGTGCAAACCTGCTTTCCATTCTTGGAAAAAAACCGGCTGTAACGCTTGTGTGAAAATTGCTTGTATGATATTCTGATAGAAAAGGTATCAGAAAGGAGTATATTTTATGAGCCAGACAAGAAAAAATCTGATTGTAGGACAGTCAGGAGGACCAACTGCGGCAATTAACAGCAGTCTTTATGGAGTGGTAAAAGAAGGACTTCGCCAGAAAGAAAAAATTGCGCATGTATATGGAATGGTAAATGGAATTGAAGGATTTTTAAATGGAACTGTACTGGATTTTGAAGAAGCACTTCCGGGGGAAGAGTTAGAATATCTAAAGACAACACCCGGAGCATATCTGGGTTCTTGCAGATATAAGCTTCCGGAAGATTTGGAAGATGAGGTATATCCGAAATTATTTCAAAAATTTGAAGAGTTAGAAATCGGTTATTTCTTCTACATCGGTGGAAATGATTCGATGGATACAGTAAGCAAACTTTCCAGA
>JAIIAN010000400.1 GCA_022717655.1 Bacillota bacterium
GCCTTGAGGTAGAGTCCGAGGTCGTCGGGGCGTCCGGCTTCGATGAGCCAGTCGGTGAAGGGTTCGGCCCGGTAGTCGATTCCAGAAGTCCAGTCTTGCCCTACCTGCTGAATGACCCGTCCGTATTCTGGAATGACGTGCTTTCGTGGTATGAGTTTGACATCGTTGTAGCATGGACATCCATCGCCATCGGTTGTGACGTCTCCGAGCTCTATGAGAGAATGGCCCCAGAGATTGGCTTCGAGCGCGTATTTCAGCAACTGCTTGAACCAAGCCTGGTCGAAGATGTGGAGTGCCTGGTCGTTGATGTTGCCTTTGGCATCGACGAGCTTGAAGGACTTAGCCATGACGAATCCCACCCGCTGGCTTACGCATCCTGAAAGATGGAGGTCTATTTCGATGTCTCGATAGATGTCGTAAAGTCGTGACCGGTTTGGGTTGTCGACATTGATAGCCATCTGCCATGCGTTGTGCCAGTCGGCGATGTCCTTTCGTGTGAGCGCATCGGTTGTGCGCTGCAGCTCGATGACCATCTTGTTTATTCGCTTGCGGTCGGAAGCCTTTGCGAGGTTGAAGTCGCCGTATTGTGTGTGCAGCACGTTGTGGCGTGATGGCGTGAACATGCCGCTAAAAAAGTTCTTAATGTCCATAGTGTTACCAATTAACTTTGTTGATTGTTGGCTGCACTCGGCAAAGCCAAAATGAATTTTGTCTCTGCTCTCGTTTGCTCACCAATTATGTCTTAACTGTTGTTGTGATCCGAAAATGAGAAGGTCGCCGCAGGGTGTGCCATCGCTGTCGATGGCGAGCGGCAGGTCTGGTATGATTTTGCCGGCTTGTACGCCTTCGAGCCACTTGATGGCCCGCTCGTAGCGTTCCTTTCGTATCTCGCTACCCATTTTCTGGGGCATGGCAGCCGTCATGTGATAGAGCGCGATGTCGGCAGCGTACATGACGACGAGTCTGTTTCGCTCGTCGCCTTGAGCAGCGAAGATTGTCTCGGTGTCGTATTTGGGCCGTAGGTAGCCAGCAATCTCCTCGCACGCTTCGAGTTCTGCATTGTCACGGATCTCTTGTGAAGCTTGCGAGACGACCTTAAGAGCGTTTTCGCCGATGACGACCCGGTAGTCTTCTTGTGTGATGAACATGTGTAGAGTCTCCTTTCTAATTGTAAAAAAATTACCAGATGTTTTTGTTTGTCTGTCGTTTGCCGAAAATGGGTTTGCAGATGCTCTGCCTTGAGCAGCGCTGAAGCATCCATATTGCGCCCTCGTCGGCATCGGGTGCATCGTCATGCACACGGCTGCCCCGTTCGAGCGCAAGCGTCTGTTCGATGCCGACCTGCATGTCGGGCGAGTCCTTGAGTGCTTCGTTATAGAAGACAAAACCACGCTCCCAAAGCGGGCTGATGGCCTCGATGCGCTGAATCTTGTCGGGCTTCTTTCGCTTGTCGGGCATGATGGGTAGCTGGTAGCCCCGCTGTTCGCCCTCGACGGCAAACTCGTCGAGAATGACATCCTGCATGAAGTTGGCCTCCATGAAGAACTGAACGGGTGCGATGTCGCGAGTGCGCTCGTAGAAGTCGTAAAGCCACCGTACCATCTCGCTGACGGTAGCCTGGCGTACGAAGGAGTCGATGAGATGTAGTTCGGTACCGACTTTGCCCCATACACGGCAAGCCTTGTAGTCGTTGGCCGTAGTGGACTTGAACGAAGGGTCGGTGTAGCACACGATCATGTCGTACTTAGAGAGCTTAGGCAGACGCTTGTAGCGTATCCACTCAGCGCGGAAGATAGTGCCGTCGACGATGGGGTTGTGCATCATCTCCTTCTCCCACGCCCGATAGCCGACGAAGTCGCGGTAAGCCTGCGCCTCTTGTTTGGTCCACTTCTCGTTCCAGACGGGTTCACCGTTGCGATCGACAGCCA
>JAIIAN010000090.1 GCA_022717655.1 Bacillota bacterium
AAAGTTACTAATAATCAATGTATTAGCAAAGGGTAAAACGAACTATTTTAGCTCGTTTTACCCTATTTTTTACGCAATCCTTATCCCGAACTCGCGTTAACTGATTAAAGTCTCCATGAATATCACCGGAAACAATAATTGTCTTGGCTTCGGGAAAAGATAGTGAGAATATGTCGTTATGATTCATCCTATGTTCCTGTTAATAGTGCTTATAGATAGAATTAATTCTTACCAAACAATCCTTTCTCTTTCCATGCTTTGATTTCTTTATCAAAATCAGAAAGAAACTTCTTATCTTGAATCAAGCGGAATTTATCATATTCAGCGTATGCCTTTTCTTTTGCTTGCTCGGCGGAAATGGTGTCAGCCTCATTGTATTTATCATACTCATATAGAGTCAGAAAATCATCCAATTGTTTTTTCCAATCTGCCATTGTGGAGATGATTTGCCGCTCGGCACGAAGTTCGGCCAAATCAAGGAATGCGGTTGATAGACGATTGAAAGCTGAGACTTCTTTGTCTTATAGGTAATTCTGGGCGATAATTGTATCTGACTTTTGAACTCTTCCGTCAGGAGCGTTTTTCCATGTGGTAAGTCCCATGTGGGGCTTTTGTGCATCTGCTCTTGAATAGATGATTTCGGTTGCCGTTTGATGTGAAGTAGCCCAATGCATTATATCTTGCACCATTTTGAAAAATTGTAGGGTGGTCTCAGCCTTAGGATCATAATCGGCACTACATTCGGCATAAACATCGGTGATTTTCTGATAATACCGACGTTCTGAAACTCGTATTTCTCGGATACGTTCTAATAGGTCGTCAAAATAATCTTTGCCAAAATGTTTACCCTGTTTCAAGCGTTCATCATCCAATACAAATCCCTTTATGATCATTTCTTTTAGAACCGATGTGGCCCACATCCGAAATTGGCTCGCTTGATAACTGCCCTCACGAAAACCAACGGCAATAACCGCATCCAAATTATAGAACAATGTATTATCGTTCTTGCCATTAAGTTCAGTTGTTCGAATTTTTCGAATAACTGAGTTCTCGTTCAATTCTCCGCTTTTGAATATATCTTTTAGATGATTGTTAATCGTATTCGTTTCGACACCAAACAAATCAGCCATTCGCTTTTGTGACATCCAAAATGTTTCACTATTAAAGATGACCTCTATACGACTTTCTCCTTGTTTCGTATTATATAGCAAGATATTGGATGATAGACTATTGTCTATTAATTCAGGCGTTGATATTTCTTGTTTGAAATATTCTCTTGCCATCTGTACTTGTAGCTTCTTGCTATCAGCATTTTCAGCAATCATCAAACAAGCGATTCGTGATAGATATATATTCTCAACCTTACGAAATGAATCGGAATTTAGTTTGACCATCTCAAACGTAGGATTAAAATGCTCGGTAGTGTTACAACCTTTCTTATTGGCGATGGCGATAGCTTTGTTTAGAGTACGATTGAATTTTTGGTATGTACTATAGCCTAAAGCAGTACATAATTCACGAGAAGTCCAGTATTCTAAACCTTTTTTGTCTCGCTTTTTAATCCGTTCAAAGTTGGATTGAATAGGGGGTATGTTTTTCTCGTCCATTGTCTTGGTATATCTTTATAATGACCGGAATTACTTGTATAATCCCGGTCTTAATTCCTTATCATGCTTTATGATTCTTTCTTCCAAAAGAGAACCTTTGGAAACTATTTCATAGGGATAGGCTTTTTCAAATGCTTGGCGTCCGGCATTTGTCATAAGTCCTCGTTCTTCAAGATTGATACAACGTTCTTTGTTTAACTCACTCCAATGACTTCCTTTGCGACGAGGTGAAAGCCGCTGTGCAAGGCGTCCGTCTGGCAATTTCTTTAGAGTTGAATCAATCCACCCGAAGCACAACGCTTCTTCAACAACCTCAATGTATGGAATACATTCGTATGTTGGCTGTTTAGAACGAGAAGTTACAACCCAACACGATTTTGCTTGATTATGGTTGACCTCTAACCAATTTCTCAAACTCAATACGGTCTGTAAAGTCCAGTAGATTGAGAATCTTCATATTTGCCTCCAATTGATATGTTATTAATCCAACTGTTTTCTATAAACAGAATCCAAAGTATTTCCATCTTTGTCTTTCCATACCAACCAGCCGTTATTGCTGCTACCAATACAGAAATCTGCGGCAGTACTGGGGCTTGAAAAAGTTTTATTCGATGTTAATACCAATATTCCATTATCATTGGAAGTGTAATCTTGAAGCATCTTTTCTCGTTTTTCTTTCCAGTTGAAAGACGGAACCATTGTTTTGGCTACAATACTCCCTTTTAGGACTGTAAAGCCATCGGAACTGTAGAAGCCCTTTGCATTGCACCCTCTACCTTTGGTGTAGAACAGATGTTCTTCTTTGGGTTGTGATACTTCAAAGATATTGCAACCGATGAATGATGCTAGAAATTTCACATCTTCGAAAAATTCATCCATTGAGTCTTGTTGATGCTCTGGTAGATTCGGTGCTTTAGGGATTTGTTTATTATCGCTTAAAACAAAAGCGTTTGCTTTCTTGGCTTCGGCTATCGCTTTATGTTCTAGGTATTGCACATCAACTTTAGTCATATCGGCATCTTTCGATACGAATACGAGCGCTTTCTGCCAAAACGCTTTTTTGCTGTCGTGGTCTTTTACACGTTCTTTGAAATTTTCCGTTTCACCTATATATGCCTGCGGCTTGGTTGATTCATCTTCCCCCAGCAATATATAGAATGCAGGTTTTTGTAACTTCTCTTGTGTATTCAAATAGGAGAGATTAGAACGTGGTACAACAAACATTTGGCAAATCTTGTTGCTAATGAATGCGTATTGAGTTCCTTTCGGGTCTCCGTCAATTAAATATGTTGTTACTGTTTTACCCATAGTGTTTTATTTATTTTAAGACTCAAATTTCCGGTAATCCTAATTCTCTTAAAAACTTATTATGTCGGTTACGGGCATTCTCTATTTGCATGTTTATCTTTTTCAGCTCCCTGTTTATCGCTAATAAATCAATCTGTTCTTCCTCTTTAGAAAGATTTACATAGCGAGTAATATTCAAGTTATACTCATTTTTCTTTATTTCTTGCAGCGATACCTGACGAGAATAGCGTGTTTCCTCCTTGCGATACTGGTATGTTGTAACAATTTTGTTCACATCTTCATCACGAAGATAGTTTTGCCGCTTGCCTTTCTCATAATGCTCATCCGAACTGGCATTTATGAAAAGTATTTTGTCATTTTTGCGACACTTTTTCAACACAATAAGACAGACAGGTATGCCGGTTGAATAGAAAAGATTAGTGGGCAATCCTATAATGGCATCAATATTATCGTCTTCAATCAGTTTCTTTCTTATTGCAAGTTCTTTACCACCACGAAACAATACACCATGCGGCAAGATAATAGCCATCGTTCCTTCTTCGCTCAAGAAATGGAAACCATGCAAAAGAAAGGCAAAGTCGGCAGCAGATTTCGGTGCGACTCCATATCGGCCGAAACGGAAATCTTTTGCAGTCTCTTCCGTTGGATCCCAACGTAATGAGAACGGTGGATTTGCTACAACTGCGTCGAATGTCATCTTCTTTGCCGGGTTCTGTTCATTCAATATGCTCCAATCATTAGCAAGTGAATCTCCATGAAAAATCTCAAACTCTGTATCTTTTACTCCATGCAGAAGCATATTCATTCGGGCGAGATTGTAAGTGGTTATATTTTTTTCTTGACCATAGATTTTACCGATACCCTTATCACCCATCTCATGACGTACATTCAATAGCAGCGACCCTGAACCGCAAGCAAAATCCAATACCTTATTTATATGGTTCTTTTTTCCCATTGCCGGGTCTTGACAATCCAAACTCACAATACGTGACAGTATCGTAGAAATCATCTGTGGAGTATAAAACTCTCCGGCTTTCTGTCCTCCACCTGCCGCAAACTGCCCGATTAGATATTCATACGCATCACCCAAAGAATCTGAATCGGAAGTAAATTCCGTAAGTCCATCGGCTATGGTTTTGATAACCTTCGCTAAAAGGTTATTTCTCTCCATATAGTTTTTGCCTAACTTCTCAGAATCCAGATTGATTTCAGAAAACAACCCCTTGAAGGAACTTTCAAAAGACTCATTCTCGATGTGTTTGAAACCATCTTGCATTGTTTTGAGTAATTCATCACTTTGTATCCTTGCCAGTTCTACAATATTATCCCACAAATATTGAGGTTCTATCACATAGTGAATCTTACGACGCATCTGTTTCTCAAACAGGGGTGTATCGTCTTTATTCTCTTCATACCAAATACACAATGGGGTTGTTGTATTCCATTTCTTTTGTTTTTCCTCCGTAACTGTATGATAATCAGCACCGAGTTCTTTCTGTGCCGCTTTTATGTAGTTGTCTGAAAGATACTTCCAGAAGATGAACGACAACATATAATCTCGAAAATCATCTGCCATCATTGCGCCACGCAAATCATTGGCTATACTCCAAAGGGTTTTACCCAATTCACTTTGCTTGTTTGTTGTCATAGTTTATTTGTTGGGATGAATAATGAATTGATATTTTGCCATGAGAGCGTGATAAATCTCTCTGACAATCTGTTTGTTGTCATCCACCATTGCTTCCATCTGTGGATAATACACTTTCTGATGAGTTAAGGCATTGACTATAGTGGACACGCGGTCGGCATTTGTGATACCAATCTGGTCAAGGACATATTTTAGTTGTCCCGTTCCCAAGAACGAGGCAATGTTCTCCAGCACTTGTCTCAAAAGAGCAATGTGATAAATTTCCAGTTCATCTTTTGTAACGGCACCATCCAATATCTGAAGAAGCCGCAGATGATACAGCAACACATCATTTTTAGGATTAACCAATATGTACCCATTGCCTGTACGTTCCAATAACTGGATCTTGGACTTCTTTTTATATTTTTCCGATTTTTCTCCTTTAAACAGGCTATCACTTAAAATTGTCGCAAATCCGATGTGGTGAGTTGTTATTATTATTTTCTTCTTGCCATAATACTTGTCAATCAATTCCAATAATGTAAATATCGTGACGAATATATTATGATCGTCAAGACTTGAAACAGGGTCATCAATAAATATGTAATCAGTCTGTTCATCTTGCCATCCTTCGGTATCAAACAGTGTCAGGAAGAAGCACCAAATGAAAATACGTTCCTCACCTCTGGAGATTTTGATTGAATTCTTCTCTTCATCATCTTTCAGATAGAAAGTTATTTCTTCAATTCCGTCTTCTGGACGTTCTTCGTTTGTGTGAAAATCAAAGTCATACTTTACATTATATGGCTTTAGCTTTTCCCTTACTTTTGTTTCATCTATATAAGAATGCAAGTTGTTCAGGCTACTCTTGACAATCTGCATCCTTATGTTTTCTTCTGCATTCTCAATATCATTATTCCATACGAAAAGGTCTTCACTGAAAGCATTGTAATAGACTCCTGTTTGCTTATGCCGCTCGTTCCTACACAATTCTTTATATTCTACAGAGAGTCTTGTCTTGCCTGTAGCATTAAACGCGTATAAAAGAAATATTTGCTCTTTGGCTTCTTTAATTTCTTTGGCTATATCTTGTAATTCCATATTTTCTTTTTTATAGTTTAGGAAACAATTGTTGTATCAATCCTTTTTTATGTTGTTCCAGTAAAGTCACTTTATTCTCATACAAACCAATCAATTCATCTATAGATGATAGACATTCTGCTATTTTTTGTTGTTCATCAGGAGAGGGGGATGGTATTGATAACGAAGAATACTCATTACTGTTAATTCCTGGCTGACCGCTTCTGGCAGATGTTATGTTTACCCATTTTTTATAAATATCCGTCTGCAAATATTGAAAAATAAACTCAGAATTATATTTGGTAGTATTGGGTCTTATCCTAATTAGAAAACCCGCAAATACCAAATCCCCGTCTTCTTTTCGATATTTATATGATTTTCCAACACTTGCGCCTGTTCTTGCTAAAACAATATCTCCATCATGCAACGAATTTTCATCCGTTATTGTAGCATCAACAGAAACCTTTGTTTTACTTATAAAACGTCCATTTTCTGAAATATCTGTTATTCTCAAATAAGTAGGCAACAAAGGAGAATAAGGAACTGCAGGAGAGTTTAATCCATAATCAGGAGATTGTAATAAACAATCTCCTAATTTTTTGTTATCCCATTCATCATCCTTCTTAAATTCAGGAAAACGAACTTCTGGCAAAAACTTTCCTGCAACTGGAAAAAGTTTCTGCAAAAGACCCTTCTTATGTGCTTTTAACTGTTCCACCTTTTCTTTTAAAGCACAAATTTCTTCATCTATAGACGAAAGACATTCTACTATTTTTTGCTGTTCTTCGGGAGAAGGATATGGTATTAATAGTTGCTTGAAAGCCGGCATGTTCACAGAAACCAAACCTCCGCTATTGATATTCTTTTTGCACCATTCGTCAATGATAAACATATAATGATGAAAATACATCATATCTATCTTGTCTTCAAACGATTTACGTTTTGTTAAAAACGTAAATTGTTGATTTGCAAGCGAATCAACAATTACCAAAGCGTGTTCGCCAATCGTGGCTGTTGTCGCAACGATAATGGAATATGCAGGAAAAAGCCTCGAGCTTTTTATGGCTTGTGGAGTAACATGCTGTATAGAACCGGATAAAATATGTCCATTCTTACGTATATCCTCCATGCGGAACCATGGGATTGTTCCATTATCCCAATATGAAGGATTTGACTTTGAAGGAGTGTATCCATTCTTTATATCAAATATACTCTGCATTAAATCTGTTTTCCATTCTTCTTTGAACTCAGGAAAACGAAGAGCAGGAACAAGACACTTTTCCCTTGTTCCTTTCATATCATATCCTGTAATCATATCATTCTTCATACGCCGACAATCCTGATATTTCCTGACCTGCTACCATCTTCTTCAATAACGGCATCAAGTCATTCATCAATATTGTTTCCTCATTCGCACGTGCTTTCCAACCAAGTTCAAGTGGTTCAAGCAACTCATTTAGTTTCTCGCCATCAAATATTTTCCGTTCGACAATGTTATTGACAAACTGTTGCAATGAGACAATATTTAATTTATGAGCATTTGCAATGTTTGAAAGCTCGGCAGCATATTTCTCTGCCTTGAACACTTCATATTCCTCTTTGATTTCCTGCACGGTCTTTCCGTTCAAGCTATCAGAATCGTGACTATTTATAAAGTCTATAATATCATCACGCTCATCAAGCATATTCGAACTGGAACAAATCAGGCTTATCAGTTGGTCTTTTGTCATCTTCGACATGGACGGAGCTCCGCTGTAATAGCGTGTTATAAGTTCCATGATATAATCATAGTCGATGATGGCTGACGCAAACAAAACAAACTCAAAGTCCAAATCATCTATCGTATCAGAAACGTCATCATTTCTTTTCTTCCGTCTGTCCCGAAGTTCCTTTGCCAAATCCAAATAGGCCCCCCTAAATGCCGCTAAATCAGTATCGGTGAACCCGTAAGATGGCATCGGCTCGTTGACGACATTCGATTCATCGCTTCCGGTAGCCGCGAGATCTGTATACTGATTCAATTGGGTTTTATACCTCTGCACTTCCTTAAAACAGTTGATAAAACCGGCCTTGGCGTCATCCCCTCTGAGATTTGCTACTTCTTCTGCTTTGAACTCCAAATCATGCAGATTCATAAATTCACGCAAACTTTTGACTGCATCATTATATTTTTTTATGATAACAGATGCAGGTTCAACCAGCCATACCTGTCGTGCTCGTTCATCTTTTTCTCCGGAAAACAGCACAATTGCTTCATCCACGGCAGCTTGCTGTCCACGGAAGTCGAGTATGTTGCCGAATGGCTTCGTATCGTTCAAAATACGGTTTGTACGTGAAAATGCCTGTACCAGCCCATGCCACTTTAAGTTTTTATCCGCATATAGTGTATTCAGATACTTGGAGTCAAAACCGGTAAGCAACATGTCTACCACAATGGTAATATCTATCTTGTTCTGATGCGGATAGTCCTTATTAGTATATTTCTGGTCCTTTATTCTCTGCTGTACATCTTGATAATAAGCATCAAAATCGGTTATGGAATGATTTGTCCCATATTGATTGTTATAATCGTATATAACTTCCAAAAGAGCCTTTTTCTTTTCATCCGGATTCTGCTCATTATCCAAACGTTCCTGCTGCAAATCCTCTTGCATCTGCATTATATCTCTATTTCCTTCTGCCGGAGGCGAAAATACACAAGCTATATTCAGTTTGACATAGTTTTCATCTGTCTCTGCTCGTTTACTCTGCTCTTTCTTGAACAGATTGTAATATTCAATAGCCTCATTGATAGAACCGGTGGCAAACAAGGCATTAAACCGCATGTCATTGGTGGCTGCCCGATGCTTGTTCAAAATGGCATCGACAACGGCTTGCTTCTTTACCTTTCCGCTAAACATCTGCACGCCACTCTCATCAGGCTTGAAATAGTCAATATGGAAACGCAATACATTTTGATCATCGATGGCATTTGTTATTGTATATGAATGCAGTTCCTTTTGGAATATATCTACCGTGGTTTTGTAATGACCTTCTTCTCCTGTTGCTTGTACATATGTCGCATTCTTGTCAAATATAGGCGTACCAGTAAAACCAAATAATTGCGCTTTAGAAAAGAAATCCTTTATGGCTTTATGATTGTCTCCAAACTGTGAGCGATGGCATTCATCGAATATGAAGACAATTCTTTTGTCACGTAATTCTTCCAGTTCCTCTTGATAGTTTTTTTGGTTTTCCGGGTCTAATGCTATTCCCAGTTTCTGAATGGTGGTGACAATAATCTTATCTTTATAGTCTTCAGATAACATCCTACGTACAAGAGAATCCGTATTGGTATTTTCTTCCACACAGTTTTCCTGAAACTTGTTGAACTCCTCACGCGTCTGTCGGTCAAGATCTTTTCGATCCACCACAAACAAACACTTTGCAATATCAGGATTGTCTTTCAGTAATGTGGCTGCCTTAAAAGAAGTGAGTGTCTTACCACTTCCCGTTGTATGCCATATGTAACCATTCCCGCGGTTTTCCTCTATACATTTGACTATTGCCTTTACTGCATAAATCTGATACGGACGCATCATCAGTACTTTCTGCTCACTGGCTACAAGTACCATATAACGGCTTATCATCTCACCCAATTTGCATTTGGGAAGGAAAGCGTCTGCAAAAGCATCCAGTCCGCCTATTTTTCTATTATTTTCATCCGCCCACCTATATACCGGCAGAAAATTCTCATCAGCATTGAAATTGAAATGCTGGTTATTATTATTGGCAAAGTAGTAAGTGTTAGTCTGATTGCTTACAATAAACATCTGGATGAAGCAAAGCAAGGAATTGGCATATCCATTGCCCGCATCATTCTTATAGTCAACTATCTGCTGCATGGCCCGTTTCGGACTTACCTCAAGTGCTTTAAGCTCTATTTGTACAAGCGGCAAGCCATTAATCAGCAATATGACATCATATCGCCGAAAACTATTATGCGTATTAATACGTAATTGATTCACAACCTCATACTCATTTCTGCACCAATTCTTTATATCAACCAATGTATATTGAAGCGGCGTACCATCCTCACGAAAAAATGTATTACGCTCACGCAATCTTTTGGAAGAAACAAAAACATCGGAATCTGTAATATCCTCCAACAGTCGTGCAAACTCCGAATCAGAAAGATTAACACAATTCAGACGTTCAAACTTTTTGCGGAAATTGAATTCTAATGTATATCTGTCACAAATATCCTGACGATATGTATATTTCAACTCTATCAACCTATTGATAAAGTTTTCTTCTATTTGCTTTTCTCGAATCATATTTTATTGGATATTTGGTTTGTTATTAAATCTTTGGGATCTACTTGAAGAATGGATGCTATCTCAAACAGTACTTCCAAACTCGGTTGTCGTCTGTTGCAAACGTATGCATTGACTATACAGAAGCTTTTGCCAAGTTTCTCTGCCAGCCAAGTCTGCTTGATACCTCTTTCTTCAAGTACCTCTTTTATCCGATTCATGGGTTTATCCATTGTTTTATTTTTATATCATCAATCCGGATACAAAGATATAAAATCTTATGCTATATAAAGAGAAAAGGAGAGAAAAATTCCCCTCCTTAACTCTAAAACATGTCTCAGACATTCAAATCCTTCAGTGCAAGTGTATAATTGGGACAAAAGCCGTCCATTATGCACTTCAAACCAAGTGTCTGATAATACTTGTAGTCATCGCCTTCAGTGCAGAGGTATTTGTAGCCGTAGCGTGGCATGTACTCCTTGAAGAACCGAGCCAAGTCTTTCAGGCTTTCTTCTTGGTTCTTCTTGAAGTTGCTGCGCACAATGATGATAGACCAGTCGGGGAAGTTGCCTCTTCCACAACTATATTCCCAGAAGCGGATGTAGCAGTCTAAGTCACGTTCACGGATGTCCACACAAAAGCCATTGGCATTTTGCATCACGCTACAGCTTTCTCTGTAGCCAAATTTCTCACACAAGTAGAGATTGAAATCAAGAATTAAATCTTTTTGTACCATAAATAATTGAATTTAAGTTGTTAATAAAAAGTGAATTATAAATGAAAGCCTCGCTTGCGCTTAGCCTTTTTTCTTTTCATCAGGCGATTGAACTCTGCTTCTTCTGCGGCAGTGGCATCGTAAGATGAGCTACTGTTCAATAAACCGAGACTGAAGTCAATGCCATTATCGGAATGGGAAATGCTTTGCTGTACCTCTTTTTTCTGTTGTTGGGATTCCTGCTTGGCAGACTTCAACAAGGATGCACAAGCATTCTCTTCCAGTCGGTTGTCGATATTCAGGTAGCTGAACTCTCGACTTATTTTTGAACCGGAGAAAGAAAAACCGTTATGCTCAAACTTGATACCCTGTATTTCTCGTGTAGTCCGGCTGACCTTGAATTTCATATCAATGTCTCGGTCGGCAAGCACATCTTTCAAATCATCCCAACTATGAGCTTTGGGTAGTTCTTTTTTCAAAGCCTTGTATATCTCATGCTTTGCCTTGTCATAAGGGCGTAAGCGTTCCTCTTTGATATGGTTTTTCCCATTGGCAAAGTACAAGCGATATTTGGCGGTCAGCATTTTGCAAACTTTCTCATTCCTACGGAAGTCGTTCTTGTCGCTAATCGTTTTGCCGTCATTGTCCACTCGGTTGAAAACGATATGGCAATGCGGATGTTCACGGTCGATATGCCGGGCAATGATGTATTGCGTGTTTTCAATACCCATCAGTTTCATATAGTCGTGCGCTATGCTCAGCATCAGAGTATCATCAGACTTTAGCCTTGCGCTATCTTCCGGTGAAAAGTTGAGCGAAGTGTGTCCGACAATATTCTTTACCTTGTCGTTGAGTAATGCTTGTAACTCAAATTGCTCTGCCATCTGTTCGGGTGTTCCTTCTACTCCTACTGCTTCCAATAGCTTGGATTTTTCCTCTTTGAGAACATAGCGGACGCATCCACCGAACGAAGTCCCTTTAGTTTGTTTACCTATCAACGCGAGTTCGGGATAAGGATTGCGTAAAAAATAGGGTAAAACGAGCTAAAATGGTTCGTTTTACCCTTTGCTAATACATTGATTATTAGTAACTTTA
>JAIIAN010000401.1 GCA_022717655.1 Bacillota bacterium
CACCATTATAATACATTTTAACAAGAATGTGAAATGAATTTTTTGCAAATAAAAGATATTGCATGTAGGACGAAGAAATATTATACTAAAAAAGAATTAAGAATGTAGAATCAATGATTTACATTCAAAAGAATAACAACGGAGAACTTAAGAGATGAAAAGGATCTTATTAGCCAGTGGCTCACCGAGACGAAAAGAACTGCTTACTCAGATGGGATGTGTATTTGAAGTCTGTAAAAGTGAAGCAGAAGAGGTCATTACAAGCACGAATCCAGAAGAAGTCGTGATGGAACTTTCGAGCCAAAAAGGAGAGGACGTATTTTCAAAAACAACAGGAGATGTCTGCGTTATTGGAGCGGACACCGTAGTTGCTGTGGATGGAAACATTCTTGGAAAACCGGCAGATGAAGAAGAAGCGGTGTCGATGTTAAAAAAGCTTCAGGGAAATTCTCACTTTGTTTATACAGGAGTGAGTCTGTTTGTGAGAGAAAATCAGGCAGAGACAAAACAGACTTTTTTTGAAAAGACAGAAGTTGTATTTTATCCGATGAGTGAGGACGAGATAAAAGTTTATGTGCAAAGCAAAGAACCAATGGATAAGGCAGGAGCTTACGCCATTCAGGGACTCTGTGCAAAATTTATAAAAGAGATAAAAGGCGATTATTATAATGTGGTAGGTTTGCCGATTTCAAGGTTGTATCAGGAAATAAAAAATATGGGAATGAATTGGAAGGACTGGGAGAACAAATGATAAAAGCATGTATTTTTGACTTGGATGGAACAATTGCAGATACTGTAGAATCAATTGCGGTAGTGGGAAACCGTCTTCTGCGTCATTATGGACTCAAAGAGCAGCCGGTAGAAGGATATAATTTTTTCGCCGGAGATGGGGCAGATGAGCTGGTAAGAAGAATTTTAGAGGCATCCGGCGGAACAGATAAAGTTGATTATGAAGAAGCAAAACAGATTTACCGCAAATGGTTTGAAGAGGACCCGTTTTATCATGTAAAACCATTTGACGGCATTGTAGAGATGTTAAACGGATTAAAAAAAGAAGGCATTAAAATCGGTGTCTGCTCCAATAAACCACATCATGCAGCAGTAGATGTGGTAAATAAAATATTTGGAGAGGACTTGTTTGATAAAGTGCAGGGACAGACCGCAGAAATTCCGAGAAAACCATCACCACTTGGACCACTTGCAATTGCAAAAGAATTTCATGCAGAACCATCCGAGTGTCTTTATATGGGAGATACCAACACGGATATGGATACCGGAAAAGCAGCAGGAATGTTTACAATTGGTGTAACCTGGGGATTTCGTCCAAGAAAAGAATTAGAAGAGCATCATGCAGATAAAATTGTAGACAAACCGGAAGAAATTCTGGCTTATGCAAAAGCATACAAAGATGCGTGATGTGTGAAAAAAGAAAAAACAGATACAAATAAGGGAACAAAACACGTGAAAACGGTTTTGAAAAAAGAAAAGAGGATATGATTAAGGAGGAAAAACAAATGAACGAATTTAGTGAGGAATGCTTAATTACATTTTTAAGAAATCAGGAACAGCTGTTTCCAGAACCGGTTGCAGAAACTGTGGAAGAAGCAGAAGCATTTTTAGAGGACTGTATGGCAGTTGTTGTGGACAGTTTAGAAGAAGTAAAAGAATATTTTGAAGAAAATGGTATGGACGTCGATGAAATGTCCATGAATGAACTTGAAGAGGCAAGTGAAGTATTTGTACTTCCAAATGGTCAGTATCTGATTGTAGAGGGATAGTATAAGGCATTTGAGGACTGCCAAAATTGTGCAGTAGTGGAGCAGTCTGAATGTAGCATAAGATACTGTCAGATGAAATGAATGACTTAGTACATTAGAAAAAGGGAGCAGGTAGTTTTTCCAG
>JAIIAN010000402.1 GCA_022717655.1 Bacillota bacterium
TGATGAGCTCATAGAGGAAGTACGTGCCATGGATCCGGAATGCGGAAGAATCCTTGACCTTGTAAAAGCCGGATATGACAACAAAGAAATCCTTGCCAAACTTAAATGCAAAAAGACTCATGGCTATGAAAAAATCAAAAAAGCCCATAAAAAAGCAAGAGAACTCTATAATAAATAATCAATGACAATCAGAAAGAGCAGTTCCCTGACAGACACCTGATCAGCTCACTGCTCTTTCTCTTTATCTGTATACAACTCTTTCCTCTGCTACCCTGCTCACACCGTCACGTTCAATGATAGTCCGGATGACTTCTTTCACAGGTTCCCTCGGTGTAATGGTAATCTTTCCATCTTCACATTTAACGGAAATCGGTGTATCACTATCAAACCCAAGTTCCTGCAGCCATGCACCCTTTAACATAATCATTGGTGTCTCTTTACGTTTATATCCTGTTGTTGAGCTATAAACCTTTAAATTTCTGTTTTCTTTTCTTTTTTCCATATGAGAAGTCTCCTTTCTTTCTTGAACTTTGTTCTTTGTGGTGTGTTCTTATTATACGTGCATTGTCCCATGTTTGTCAAGAAATTTTTACATTGTCCCATGCACTTTTTTATGTTATACTGAGACCAGAAAAAAGCAGGAAAGCGAGGTCTCCGGAAAATGTCCGAAAAACAGAAAAAGAACTATTACGGCTACACAGAAGCTAAAAAAAGAGCAAATGAGAAGTATAATGCAAAATTCCGGGAAGTAAAAGTCCGTATGCTACCGGAACGCCATGAAATGGTAAAAAAACACGCGGCTGATCATGGCGAAAGTACATCCGCCTTCATCAACCGCGCCATCGACGAACAAATAAAAAGGGACAGCCAGTAACCGGCTGTCCCCATCTCATTTACGATTTTTCAATTTTACAAAAATCCAGTTCATAACCCAGCACCCAAGCATACAGCCCAGTGCATTGTGAATCATATCATCCCACTCAAATAACCCTCTTTTGAAGATAAGCTGTGACAGTTCAATGACTACTGATACCAGAAAACCTGCAAGTAATGCCCGGTTTAGTCTGACTTTGTGATTAAAGATTATTGGTAACAAAAGCCCCATAGGTGCCAGCAGGAGACAATTTAACAGATTCTCCTTCAGCAGTTCCCGATCATGATAGCGTATAATCGCACACCATGACCAGAATGGCTTTAATTCATATTTCCGGATTGCAGTGGTTCTTGTAAAAACAGTAGAACCAAATACAATTCCAAGAAACAGTACCAACACTACAATAGCAGTTCCCTGTATCGGATTCCATTTCTTCTTCTGAATGCCCTGAATTACCAGCGCCATTACCAATATCATAAGTACTGAAAAGCAGATGATTTCACGTTCAGACCACATTGGATTATATGTTGTCCAGATTTGATAAATGTCCATTCCTTACACCTGTAATATTTCCTGTTAAATTATTAAGGCTATCTACATAGGTTCTAATAAATCAAATCGCTCTAGAGCGGGTCTGAAGAATAAAAATTGCTCAAAACGCATGTTTTATTTCCCTTTTTCATGATAAAATAAAGAAAAAGGGGTGTTCACTATGTTGAGACGATATGAGTTGACTGATTGATGATGAGAACTTCCACTGATTTGTACAACTAAATGTATAAATATCCCATAATTCAAGCTTTTGGGGGAATATGGTGTAATTTTATTAATGCATATTTACGACTACTGGTTCATCTATATTTTCACAGAAAATCCAGTATTTATGCGGGTAAATTGATTTTAATCGTAAATTCACTGGAAGTTTACAGATGAAGAATGGCTTCGCATTGAACCTTTATTACCTCCTGAAAATACTGGAAAACAAGGACGTCCAAGGAAAGACAATCGTATCATTATGAATGGAATT
>JAIIAN010000403.1 GCA_022717655.1 Bacillota bacterium
GTCTTGCAGGTATGCCAGCATAGAGCCACCCTTCCTTATCAAGATCCTTTGAGACTACAGAACCTGCCGCTACAATAATTCTTGGCGCAATTTTCACCCCTGGGGTAACCGTAACATTGGCACATAACCAAGACCCTTCACCTATTACAACAGAAGCAAAAGTATGTTCACGATTCTCACAAAAGCAACGATTAGAATAATCCTTAGTATCAAGGCCTGCAGTCAGAATTGTAACTCCATGACTAACTGTTACATAACTTCCCAAAATTACCCCCCCCGCACATTGGATATAGCTCTCATTCAGAGAGACATATTTTCCTATTACCATTTTCTTAGGGTTTCCAATCTTTGGAATACCATTAATTTGAATTGATTTTCCCCAAAGGAATGGATGGCTATAATAAAAAGCCAACCGTTTTAATTTATTGTAAATTCTCTTTATCATAACAGATTTAATTACATTAAGGAATAATATTGTTCTTCCGAATAACCCCGTCGGCTAAATCGAAAAGGTCATAAGGATTCAACTTTAATGTCTCAGCGACAGTTATACCATCTTCCGCCAACAACTGGATTAAATCTACTCTATAATACTTCATGATTGGATGCCTTATTATTGAACACTCTTCACCCAAGTATAAATACGCTTTTGCCGCAATAGCATAAAAATACATGGCCGTCCAATATGGCATTTCCTTGAGTACTATCCTGTCATCCGATACCGGTGTATGCCGATTCGTTATCGAAAAGAAATTATAAAGTCGAAGCGTTTCTACTAACTTATCAAATACAGAATCATATTCACCAGCCTGCTCTTCATCCTCAGACAATCGCACATGGACGTTCTCACCCCTCGCCTTACACTCTATATTCAAATGCACATAAGGATAATCAACATGAGGCAAATCCAACCTCAGCAATCTAGGTGAATCATCATTGTCAAGGGTAAAGAACATCTTGACTCGTGTTGTATTACTTTCAGAGCCTCTGTCAGCCGTATTATTAGCTTGCCGAATAGGGCTAGTCTCAACCACAACGTCATAAACAAAGATGTTGGCATAGTGATCCATCAAGTACTCCATGAGGTTATCATATACTTTTTTATACTTTAGGGGCAGACGAGGAAAAGTTGCCACATCCAAGAGACTCACCCAAAAAGTAAGATACTTGACAAGCATAGCAAATTCTCGCACCATATAGCGGTTGCACAAAGCTACCTTTTTCCCATCAACTTTCAAGAACAATTCAGGCATCAGTTCTCCTCGAAACCGCAAGAAACGCTGCCTGTCAAAGAAACATGGAGAATATTTCTTATTCCAATCAAACTTATCTTCATCCTCTGCCTTCCAAAAGAAATAATAGGAAATGGCATTATTGATAAAGATAAAGGCATGCTCCAAATCATCTGCATCCTCCAATGTAGGCATAAAGTTATTATCCTTTATCTTTTGCAATGATTTTTGCGCAATTTGGAGATAAATATTTGCCTCAATGCTAGATATTTGCCGATTGTTAGCAAGCTTATATTGCAATCTACTAAAGTTTGGAGTTTCGATGTAGAAATAGTAGTACATATACTGTAACCCCTTGGCTTCTATATTCTTCCAATTTCCTTTAGCCTCTATAGGCATCGGACAGTTTATCAAATGCATGTTGTTGCGCCATGGATCTTCCGTTAACAACGCACAAATAGCCTTTGCAGCAAGCTGCACTTCACCAATGGTAAGTGGACATTCATAATGGAACGTAGGACCATCTGAACTCAATAATTGACGTTTTATATTTTCTTCCTTTTCACTCATGACTATTTTTCATTTATTATCTAGCCGCTCTTTTTTTCCATAAAAAAACAAAAACTATCATAACTTCTTTGAATAAAATAGGATATAAC
>JAIIAN010000404.1 GCA_022717655.1 Bacillota bacterium
TGAAAAGATACACCATCACGGTCGAATTCAAAGATAATGTCTTTTCCCTCTTTCGTGTAAGTCGTATCATCAGCTGCAATTCCACTATTTAAAATTTTCGCATTACAAGTTACCTGCATATGAATCTTAGAATAATGTTCAGAATTAAATACTATGAAGTTTTTATTTCTCTTTTTAGCAGTTTGTGATCCCTCATTACGAATCAATAGATTTTCATCGGCATTGAGAACATTTAATGGCATGTCACCATAGAATAAAATGTTCTCATTATCAATCTTTAAAGGATTACCAATCTTATCCAAGAATTTTTCCTTTGCAGCAATAAGCTCAGCATATGTAAATAATCTGCTCCAGTTTTCTCCTTCATTTTTGTGAGCAATCTCAATTCGATCTATAAACCTATTCTCAAAAACTCTGGATAAATCAACCTCAATATTTCCATAACGAATGCTCCTGTCAATCATCTCAAACAGTTCATTGTTATTCTTTATTTCCTTATCGATTTGAATATTACTATAAGTCTGATATTCTACCTTTCCATCGACAGTGAACAGACGAAATCCCGGAAAGTTATCTACTTCAATTTTTCCACTGCTCATAATCGCTAAAAGATCTTTGTACTCATAAATAGATGCTTTATCACTGAAAACATCTGCATCTCTTCTGGTTAACTCGAAACTCAGAATTCTTTTTTCTGTGTTTGTAAGCTGAGTGCTATCATTAACCATTTGCCTAATCTCAGTCATAAGATTCTCAGCATAAAATGGCATTCCACTCGCTGACATATCTCGTGATCCACTCTTTGCACTATCGATTGGATTTGCCGAAATCATAAGCAAAGGCTTATTCTGCTCATTCGCAGCATTTCTTAAAGTGGCACACAAGAAATCATTTGTCATTCCATTTATCTGTGCTGCAATAATGACTTCATCGTCAATGAGCTTAAGTGTATATGTCTTATAAAGAGTCCCATCTCCACATGGAAAAACATACTCTCCCTTTGACTGGTTACTTGTTGCCAGCTCTTCTAAAGCATTAGCAACTTCTGTTACCATTTCTTCATTATCCAACTTCAGACAGAAGCTCTCTCCTTTAAGAAGAGTTCCGTCTGCTGCGGCAGTCTGAAAGAAACTATTTATTTTTTTTGCAATAAAATCATAAAATTCGTTTAACATACTGTGCATCTCCACTATCACTCTTCTTATCAATCAGATTTAGCTTTGTAAAGAATTCTTGCAAGTACTCTTTTGAAGTGCCGTCAAGATATATTCCTCTCTTTTCATACTCTTTAAACAAATCATTTAGCCTGATTTTTTCTTCATCCCTTAAACATATCTTGGTAAGAAATATTACATCTCTTTCAGTAAGATTAAGTACAAGTCCAGATTTCTTTCTGTTCTTCACCCATCTATTCTTACAGAACTCCGTAAATTTTTCATTGTAAAACTGATTTGCTCTTTTTCTATCTGTATTCAAGAACTGTTGATAGACACATTTAAACAGATGATTTACAGCTTTATCTGTTTCTGTACCAGCCAATTGATATTGAATATTACTGAATCCCTTATAGTCTCCCACGTAAGAGCAATATGTTTCCTCGGCCTTTTTAATTTCAGCAGCTATCACAGAATCCATTCCTGGTTCGTTTGCTAGTTTAGCTAAGGATATGTAATCAACCATTTCGTCTAATTGTGTCTGATTCAATATTTCTAATGTGATTGCATGGCTGAACATGTGATTTAAATTTTCTTGAATCTTTTCCCATCCTTCTATACAACACTGACGGTTTTTGCTAACTTTTTCCCAGTCCAATGCATAATATAACGTAACTTTAGAATTCCTTTTTCCTGTACAGAACTGATCCAAAATAACACTCGTCTGTGAAATAT
>JAIIAN010000405.1 GCA_022717655.1 Bacillota bacterium
TCAACGAAGATGTAATCGTATTAGTCACGCTATAAGTATCGGGCGTAATAGCTTTTCTCTGCCTTGGCCTTTCAACTTGACCATTGCTTGTGTTGTAAAATATCGGTCCGAGACATCCTAAATTCTCTACTCTTGCTTCTATCCTTTGATATTCATCATACAATGATGAGATATACCCTTCACTGATTCGCGAGTCCTGATCAAAGAAAACGACAATATCATCATCTTTCCAGCCATACGCTGAGTCCTTCAAGACAGAATTGAAAGCACTTGTTAATCCCAAATTTTTATGCTGAGTTGTGTATATAGATTTTGTCACTCCGCCGAACATCTGAGTATTATCATTCACACTATTATCGCATAAAATCACCTGTTCAACCTGTCTACTCAATATTTGCAAATTATCAACCACATTTTTATCAGGGTTATAAACTGTCACCAATGCAACTATCTTAACCATTTCTTTTTTGCTCCAGTATGTTTGTTATCATCAGAACCGTTATTATGTGCGTGCTATCAAAACAGTATGGGTTCCAAAAAGAATACACAAGATATACAAAATACGTTATTAGACATTGTTTCTTTGTTTTTCCGCAATATGGAATGCCTGTAAGAATATAAAACAGCCCCAAACCAACTACACCAATTTGATTGACGATATATAATGTTTGAAGTTCAAAATATGTATCTCCATTGTAATTTCTTGTTGATGTTTCTTTTATTATTCGATGTCCCAGTCCTTCTCCTGAAAGTAAGTTTGCATCCATTAAAACTTCAACTTGTTCTTTTCTTACAACATTAGATTGTTCCTTTTTCTGATCAAGTACTATCACTGTATAGTTTACAAATACTACCAAAACCAAGAGAGCGAGTCCCATTAGAGGAATTATTTTCCAATTCCTACGTAGAAGCCATTTTATTGAAATTTGGATAAACTTAACAATTCCATAAACAACCATTCCTAGGATATACGCGGAATTTCCAGCAGCAAAAGCAGCCAATATCATACATACTCCGTAAGGAGTCACCCTTTTTTTCTTTTCAATTTCTATGATTGCTGCTAAAACAAATAGACTAGTTCCTAATAGCTGAACCCTCGGGATTTTATTTAAAATATAGATATCGCCTGAACCAATTTGAAATGCCCACGCCCTATACTTTTGATAATCCTGACTTAAAAATACAGCCCACCATATAAAAAACATTGATATTGCCTTAACGCACGACAATACTTTAAAGATTCTCCATTCCCTCTCAAATCTGGGGTCATTGACCTGAACCGCCAACGGAATTAATATCAAGATTGACGCAAATCGAATAATATTTGATATGTCCGTTCCCTTATAAAAAGAAACCACCGCAGAAAAAGCTAAAAATGCGCAGTATCCGGAAAATACCATCAACCAGCCTCTCGGACGTTTCAGTTTCACATTAGAGATTTCCAGTAACAAAAAAACAATCAGTGCTGGTACAATAAATTGCGATAACGATCTGAAATAGCATTGAAACAGAAATGAAAATATTGTTATTGTCCAAAAAGCAACTTTAATATTGTTTTTCATTCTTTTTCGTTTTATTATCATTAATATCTCACAATCATCCGTCAGTTATGGCACAAACGATTTTTCGCCTGTCTTCATGCGAATCATATTCTCTTAATCACATAAAATAATATTTTCAAACCAAAAACTTTTTACTTCCTCAACACTTTTTCAAACATAAATTTCCGCAGCCAGTTCGGAGCCAACGCTGACCCGCTACGAATCACACAGCTTTTTATGTACTGCCCTTTCCCTATAAAGCCTTGCTGTTTCATAAACTTGAACAGCTTTGCCTGCGCCTTAGCATACTTCCAACCGGCACGCCGCAGGTACATATCCGAGCCGGC
>JAIIAN010000091.1 GCA_022717655.1 Bacillota bacterium
CAAAGTATGATTCTTTTAATGTCATCACAACAGTTCTTTATGAAAAACGAAACCAAATTATTTCCTCGGTTTTTATTGTTTTGATTTTAATGCTTGCAAGCAGTCTGTGCATGTACAGTGTAGAACATGAGGCTCAGCCTGCCGTCTTTCGCAATGCATTTAGCGGAATCTGGTGGAGCATGTCGACGCTGCTTACTGTCGGATACGGTGATATTTATCCGATTACAACCCTTGGACGCATCATGGCAATCTGCATTGCCTATCTCGGTGTCGGTGTGGTCGCTATTCCAACTGGTATCATCAGCGCCGGTTTCGTGGAACAATACCAGAGAAAAAGCAGTATTTCTGATTTAAAAGATGCAGATATTCAGGAAATTGTAGAAGTGTTTGTCGATAAACGCTATGCTGGAAAAACCGTGGAAGAAATGGAAGAAGCACAGCAAATCACCATCTTTCTTGTTTTACGTGATGATTTTTCTGTGCTTCCTCAAAAAAATACCGTTTTGAAATTAAATGATATTATTATCATTCGGGTGAACCAAGAATAGGACAGGACTTTCTGTCTGATATTTTTTAATTTATCAACTTTATGTCCTGTCTTTCGACAAAACCATCATCAGATAGCCTGTTTCAAATTCTATGACACCACAGTCATCCAAAAGCTGATTGCTGACTGCAATTCCATCAAAATTTTTCAAAGTATACCCATCGAGTGGATACTGAAATCCTTTTAACGACAGTCCGGTCACTTCATCTCCCATAGAAAAAAATGAAACGTATTTTCCAAACTGTTCTTCTTTATGAATACAGATTTTCCCTGCTTTTCTGACTGTGATTGCATTTTGTTCGTCCAAAATCCAGCCCTCTTTTTCCTCCTGTGCCGGAATTAAAAGAGACTGCAGATTTCCCATATAATGGTCTAATCTTCCTCCTGTCGCTCCAAGCAGAAAAATTTTATCACTGCCCAGCTTCAGTGCCAGTTCCATTCCAAGCCTGGTATCCGTATCATCTTTTTCCGGTTTATACTGACGAATTGGAATTTCCTGTTGTTTTTTGTACCAGTCTATCACCTCTTTGGAGATGCTGTCAAAATCACCTAAAATCCAGTTCGGCACGATTTGGTTTCGATAACAAAATTCCAGTCCCTTATCCACCCCGATAATACAGTCGGGTTTGATTTTTTTTAGACAGACCAGACTAAATTCATCATTTATCTCACCGCCGCAAATCAGCACTGTGTTCATCTTCATACGCCTCCAAAAGCTTCTGATACATGAAAGCATTTTCCTTTGCTTTTCCATTAAAAAATGCGGAACCCATGACCAGAATATTTGCTCCTGCATCCAATGCTTTCCCTATTGTATCTTTATTGATTCCACCATCTACTTCGATATCCACACACAGGTCTCTTTCTCTTAGTATCTTTTTCAACCGCTGAACTTTTTCTGTTGTATAAGAAATATATTTCTGTCCTCCAAAGCCTGGATTTACCGTCATGATAAGTACCATATCAACAAGCCCTAACACTTCCTCAATTGCAGACAGTGGTGTTGCTGGATTAATTGCAACACCGGCTTTCATTCCGGCTTCTCGAATATGGCGCAGGATGCTGTCTAAATGCTTACAGGCTTCTGCATGAACCGTAAGCATATCTGCTCCTGCCGCTTTAAACTGTGAAATATAACGGTCCGGCTCTTCAATCATAAGATGCACATCCAAAAACAGACTGCTGTTCTTTCTGACGGATGAAATCACTGGCATCCCAAATGATATACTCGGTACAAACATTCCATCCATAATATCAATGTGAAGCCATTCGATTCCTGTCTCTTCTACCATTCTAATTTCTTCCCCCAGCCGCATAAAATCTGCGGACAAAATTGATGGTGCTAACTGATACATATTGCTCCTCCTAATACCTTCTTTTTTCTTTTAATTCCCCATAGAGTTCAAGATAATTCTCATATCTTTCTTTTGAGATTTTTCCTTCTTCCAATGCATTTTTTACCATGCATCCAGGTTCATGCGTATGCGTACACCCCTGAAAGCGGCATGTTCCTTCGTATTCGGAAAATTCTCGAAAATAAAACCGTAACTCTTCTTTTTCAATTTCTTCTACATAAAATGAAGTAAATCCTGGAGTATCATAAATCCAGGTATCTTCTTCTATCTGAATCATCTGTGAATGTCTCGTTGTATGACGGCCTCTTCCCAGTTTTTTGCTGATTTCCCCAGTCTCCATCTGAACTTCACTTTGAAGCAGATTAGTCAAGGAAGACTTTCCGACTCCGGACGGTCCGGCAACTGTGGTTGTTTTTCCACGAAGCAGTGCTTTGATTTCTTCAATTCCTTCCCCCTGCTTTGCACTTGCAAGCACCACCGGATATCCACAAGCTTCATAAATGTCTTTAAGCCGAGTCACTTCTGCTTCGTCACATAAATCTTGTTTGTTAAAACAGATAATCACCGGAACATCCTGTTTTTCCATAATAACTAAAAAACGGTCCAGTAAAGAGAGATTCGGCTTTGGTTCTCTGGCTGCAAAAATAACCAATGCCTGATCGATATTTGCAACTGCCGGACGAATCAATTCACTGCGTCTTGGAAGAATCTTTACGATATTTCCAAGCTTCTCCTCTTCATTCAGGACCTCTATTTCCACCTCATCCCCAACAAGGGGTTTTATTTTATCTTTTCGGAATATTCCTTTTGCTTTACATTCATAGACCCCGGATTCTACTACACCAACGTAGTAGAATCCGGCAATCCCTTTCATAATCTTTCCAACCATTAATTTACCTGCCTAAAAGAAACATCATACTGGTCAATAATCTGATAACTGTCATCAATCCATTCATACAGCACTACTGTTCCGCTTGTAATTCCAGGATGACCGTCTAAATCCTGAATGGATAACGGGAACTGTGGGTCGTCCACTTCCATTTTCTGGTCAGAATAAGTATTTCCATCATCATCCGTCTGTACCAATTCCACTTTTACTTTTCCACCCTGATAATTATTCGGCTGCTGAAGGCTGTTTACAGGTTTCCATGTTCCATTAGAAGAACTGTTAGAATTTTTATCTTTATTTGTATCTGGTTTGCTGTCTTTCTTATCTTCACTGTCTTCATCGTCAGAAGAACTGCTGCTTCTTACATAAATCGTGATGGTTTCTCCGGTATTGACTCTTGTTCCGCTGTCTACACTTTGTTTGTAAACCTCTCCTTCGTTTACAGACTGGTCATTTCCGGTCTGGACACTTACAAGAAGTCCAAGCTGGCTTAAGGTACTCTTTGCCTCAGCCTCACTTGTACCAATGACATTTGGCACACGTACTGCGGTGTCACCTTCTCCGATACTGATAGTCAGTGTCACAGTATCTCCAGCTTTTACGCTTGTTCCGGCTTCTGGGTCAGTTGATACAACATTTCCGATTGTGATTTCACTGCTGTTTTCTTTCTGTACCGCTATCTTTAAGCCTAATTCTTTTAACATTGCTTCTGCATCTGTCTGGGAATAGTCTCTCACATCCGGTACTTGAATCTCTTCTGTACCACTGCTGATATAGCAGGTAATCTGTGTATATGGCTCTACTTTTGTTCCAGCTTCTACATCCTGACGGCAGATATTTCCTTCTGCTATGCTGTCAGATGCTTCTTCTCCACCATTCTTATAACCTAACTGTAAATCATTTAAGGTTTTCTGTGCTTCTTCTGGTGTCTTATTTGTTAAGTCCGGAACTTCCACCTGTTTTACACTGGTGTCTGTACTGTTGTCTGATTTTGTGTCTGAAGTTGTCGTGTTTCCACTGTTATTATTTTTAGAAAAACCAGATTTTAATAAGCCCGAAGCAGATGCAATTGTATAAACTAAAACACAGATAATAATTGCACCGACCACAATTCCACCAATTGTCATTGCTTTTTCCAGTGCATGGCTGATTCCCTTTTTATTCGGTTCTTCCTCTTCTTCATCATAGTCATCGATATCATCGTCTGTATACTCATAATCTGCATTGTTGTCAATATACTCATCTTCATCCGGAATTTCAAAATCTTCGTAATTGACTTCCGGATTGCTTTCTGGCACGGTATTTCCTGCTGCCACTGCACCTCGTTTAATCTGTTCCATTTCTTCTGGAGAGATTACAACGGTCTGCGCATGATTGCTTAGCGGAGTCAGATTTACAAAATTTCCATCCGGGTCAATTAAGGACTGTTTCAAATCACCGATTAACTCAGCCAGTGAATTATATCGTCTATCCGGACTCTTCTGGGTACATTTCATAATAATTTCTTCCAGACTGTGTGGAAGCTGTGGATTTAACTCTGACGGTGGTATCATCTCTTCCTGAAGATGCTTAATTGCGATAGAAACCGTTGTATCGCCATCAAAAGGAACCGTTCCTGTCACCATCTCATACATGGTAATACCCAGGGAATAGATATCACTCTTATAATCACTGTAACCACCACGCACCTGTTCTGGAGAACTGTAATGGACCGAACCCATTGCATTGGTACTGATTGTATTAGAAGAAGCGGCTCTTGCGATACCAAAGTCTGTTACTTTTACTTTTCCGTCCGTAGAAATGATAATATTCTGCGGTTTGATATCACGATGCACAATTTTTTTATTGTGCGCTGCTTCAAGTCCCATTGCAACCTGAATTGCAATACTGGTTGTCTCTTTGATTGTCAGTCTGCCTTTTTTGGAAATATACTCTTTTAAGGTAATTCCCTCAACCAGCTCCATTACAATATAATTAATGCCATTATCTTCTCCTACATCAAACACATTTACAATGTTTGGATGTGCCAGACCTGCTGCGGCCTGTGCTTCTCTTTGAAACTTACTGATAAAGGTTGTATCAGAACCAAATTCTGCTTTCAATACCTTTACTGCAACAAAACGATTGAGTTTATGGTCTTTCGCTTTGTATACATCCGCCATTCCACCAGAGCCGACATGCCCCACAATCTCATAGCGGTCACCTACAATAACTCCCACATCTAACATACTTCCACCTCTTTTGTGTCTGGTTCTACCAGAACTATTCCTATATTATCCTTGCCTCCGTTTTCATTTGCCGCTTCTACCAATCTTTTGCCGGCTGTCTCAAGCAATTCTTCAGAGACAATAATGTCTTCTATCTCTTCATCTAAAACCATATTAGTCAGCCCATCTGAACATAATAAAAGCCTGTCTCCTGGTTCTAAATGAACATCAAAAAAGTCAACTACTACATCTTTTGTTGCGCCAAGCGCCCGTGTAATCACGTTTTTATCCGGATGATTTCTTGCATCTTCCTCGGAAAGTTCACCCATTCGCACCATTTCTTCTACCAGAGAATGATCTTTTGTAATCTGAATCATTCTCTCATCGTTAATCAGATACAGCCGGCTGTCTCCTACATTTGCTACATAAGCGTAATCTCCTACAATTGTTGTCAGAACCATCGTTGTTCCCATTCCGCTCATTGTTTCATGTTCTGCCGCTTCTTTTAAGATGGAACTGTTCGCAGTCTCAATCGCAGTACGGATAATTTTAATTGGATTACTTTCAGGATTGACTCGGATTGTCTCAAGCAGTGTCTCCACTGCATATTTTGACGCAAAATCACCTGCATTGTGTCCACCCATTCCGTCTGCAACCACGAAGAGGTTCGGCAGATTTCCCACAGGGGTATCTGAGGCAAATACGAAATCCTCATTGAGTGTCCGTATCTGACCTACATCTGTAATAGAATATGATTTCATCTTACGAATCCTCTTTGTTATCGATATAACTCTTTCTTAATTGTCCACAGGCCCCGTCAATATCCTGACCCATTTCTCTTCTAATAGTAACATTTATTTGGTATTTTTCAAGTTTATTTTTAAAATTTAAGATAACTTTCATTTCTGAACGAACGAAATTTCGCTCTTTAATCGGGTTGACCGGAATCAGATTAATGTGGCAGTTTAAGCCCTTTATCAGTTCCGCCAGACGTTTGGCATCCTCCTGGGAATCATTTTTTCCACCCACCAGACTGTACTCAAATGTGACTCTTCGTCCGGTTTTTTCAAAATAATTTCTGCATGCATCCAGCACTTCATCCAGACTGTACTTGTTTGCAATCGGCATTAATTCTTGTCTTTTTTCCTGACTCGAAGCGTGAAGCGAGAGTGCCAGCGTAATCTGGAGTTTTTCTTCTGCCAGTTCATACATCTTCGGTACAATTCCACAAGTGGAAACGGTAATATTTCTCTGGCTGATGTTTAAGCCTTTCTCATCACTTAACATACGGATAAAACGAAGCAGGGAATCATAATTATCAAGCGGTTCTCCCGTTCCCATTACCACTACGTTTGATACCCGCTCCCCTGAATCTTTCTGAATCTGGTAAATCTGGTCGAGCATCTCTGCACTGGTCAGATTTCTGGTCCAGCCTCCAATGGTAGAAGCACAGAAACGGCATCCCATCTTACAGCCAACCTGAGAAGAAATACACACGCTGTTTCCATGATGATAGCGCATCAGCACACTCTCTACCACATTTCCATCGGAAAGTGCAAACAGATACTTTCTCGTTCCATCGATTTTAGAAACCTGGACTTCTACTTTTTTTAAAGCAGTCAGCGCACAGTTTTCTTTTAACTTCTGCCTGGACGCTTTTGAGAGATTCGTCATCTCATCAAAATCATCTGCCAGTTTCACGTGCATCCATTCATAGAGCTGTTTTGCACGAAATGGCTTCTCTCCCAATTCCGAAACGGTGTTTTTGAGTTCTTCAAGAGTCTGGGATTTTATATCTATTTTTTGCATCGTTATTCCATCCTCCTAAGTCTTGCCATAAAAAATCCATCGCTCTTATGGATTCCCGGAAGCATCTGCAAGTAGCCGTCTTTCGTTGTTTTACAGTGAAGTTCTTCGCTGATATAAGGCTCAATGCTTTCTAATTCATAAGGATAATTTGAAATAAACCAGGCAACATTTCCGACATTTTCTTCTTTGGTAAGCGTACAGGTACTATAAATCAAGACCCCGCCTGGTTTTACATAGCAGGCTGCCTTTTCTAAGATTTCTCTTTGAAGTGGAACTAAGGATTTGATTTTTTCCAAAGTCATATTGTATTTGATATCTTTCTTTCTTCCGATTACTCCAAGTCCCGAACACGGAACATCTGCAATCACGACATCTGCCTGGTCCATAATCGCAGAGTCAAATACCGTTGCATCTTTTACACGAGCCTCAATATTGTGAAATCCCATGCGGGTAATATTTTCCTGAATCAAGTCTACTTTTTTCTGACTGACATCTCTGGAACTGATTTTTCCAGTTCCATTTAATTTATCTGCCACCGCAAGGGTCTTTCCTCCCGGTGCCGCACATAAATCCACTACAAAATCTCCGGCTTTTACACCTGCAATCTCAGCCACAAGCATGGAGCTGACATCCTGCACCTGTATTTTTCCGGTACGAAATGCTTCCAGTGCCGGAAGATAATCATAGCCACTTAAGTAATATGCATTTTCCAGATAAGGTGCTTTTTCTACCTGTACGCCTTCTGATTTTAAACTCTCCAGTACTTTTTCTTTATTAATCTCAGACTTGCGAATCCGGACAGTAAGTGGTCTTTCCTGCATAAAAGAAGCCAGAATTTTTTCTGTCTTTTCAAATCCAAACTCTTTTAAAAACTTTTCTGCCATCCATTCCGGTACCGAATATTCAATCGAAAGATATTCTTTTTCATTCGATTTTTCCGGAAATACAATGCTCTTTCTTTTTCTTGCCATCTGTCTAAGCACGCCATTGATAAAACCGGTCAGATTATAAAATCCTTTTTTTCTGGTTAATTTCACTGCTTCATCGCAGACTGCATTATCCGGAATCGAATCCATAAAGAACATCTGATAGACACTGCTTCTTAAAATTTCACGAATCACCGGTTTCATTTTTTCTACTTTGATTTTAGAAAACTGATTAATCATATAATCAATCCTAATCCGGTTTTCCTGTGTTCCTTCACATACTTTTGTAATAAATGCTCTTTCCTGTTTTTCCAAATACTGGTATTTTTCCAGTGTATTGCGAATTGCGATGTGACCATACTGACCCTCTTTGTTAATCTCAAGCAATGTCTGCAATACTAATTCTCTTGTATTTACCTGAACTGCCATCTTATTTATCCCCTAATGTCAGACCTTTATCAATCGGGTATCCACGAAGGAAAGAAGCCGTATCCATCCGTTTTTTTCCTTCTAACTGTAATTCTTTGATGTTCAAACAGCCCTCTTTTGTCTTAACAAGAAGTCCGTTTTTATCTGCACGCAGAATCTGTCCTGCCTGCATGTTCTCTGCCTCTTCTTCTAACACTTCGGCACTCCAGATTTTTAAATTTTTTCCATTCATGCTGGTGTATGCACTTGGCCATGGATTTAAACCACGGACTAACTGTTCAATCTCTTTTGCCGGACGATTCCAGTCAATTTTTCCCATCTGTTTGCTAATCATTTTTGCATAAGGTGTGGTACTTTCTTCCGGCTGAGGGGTGCGCACTGCCACTCCAGCCTCTAAATCAGCCATTACTTTTACGCAAAGTTTTGCTCCGGCAATGCTTAATTTATCAAACAGGCTTCCACCGGTTTCTTCTTTTTCAATCGGTACAACCACTTTATCAATCATGTCGCCGGTATCCAGTCCCTCATCCATCTGCATGATGGTGACACCTGATTCCTTATCGCCATTAATGACAGCCCACTGAATCGGAGCTGCGCCTCGATAAGCCGGCAGTAAAGAGGCATGTACATTGATGCATCCGTATTTTGGAAGCTCTAAAATTTCTTTTGAAATAATCTGCCCAAAGGCTGCCACCACAATGACATCCGGTGCAATCTCTTCTAAAATTTTGACAAATTCTTCTGCTCTTACTTTTAACGGCTGATAAACTGGAATCTCATATTTTAATGCAGCTTCTTTTACAGGAGTTGGCATCAAAGTCTTTCCTCTGCCCTTTGGTTTATCCGGCTGAGTGACAACTCCTACCACCTCATGTCCTGCTTTTACAATTTCTTCTAATGTTCCAACTGCAAAATCAGGTGTTCCCATGAAAACAACTTTCATTTATTCTTCCTCCTCGTAACTGACACGGTGCAGTTCCCCTTCTACCAGCTCTGTATACAATTTTCCATGCAAATGGTCTGTCTCATGGCAGATGGCTCTGGCTAACAGTTCTGTTCCTTCTAAGATAAATTCTTCCATATTTTCGTCATAAGCTTTTACTTTTACATAATCCGGTCTTGTCACCACACCTGACATTCCCGGCACACTTAAGCATCCCTCTTCTCCTGTCTGACTGCCGGATGTTTCAAGGATTTCCGGATTGATTAACACATGTAACTCTTCTCCGTCTGCGCTGGTGTCAATGACAACAATCTGTTTTAACACTCCAACCTGCGGTGCGGCAAGACCTACTCCGTTTGCATCATACATCGTCTCAATCATATCCTCGATTAAATCACGGATTTTTGGTGTTACCGCATCTACTTTTCTACATTCTTTTTCTAAAATGGTATCTCCCTGCACTCTAATCTGTCTTAATGCCATGTCTTTCTTACTCCTTTTCTACTACAAATCTATTTACTGTCCACAAATTGTTTTGCTGTGCAACAGCTTACTTAATTCATGTCAAACTGGATATAAATCTTTTCAAATCCTTTATTGATTTGAATATAGCGTTCCAGTCTTTCCATAATTTTAATCAAAATTTCTTTATTGCCATGCCGAAGATGCAGTACCATACGATACATATCCTGTATCTTGGAAATGCTCTGCGGTGCCGGTCCTACAATGAATAAATCATCTTTTTTATAAATACTTTCAATATATTTCCGACAGTATGTCAATCCTTCCAAAAGCAGAGCTTCCTCTGCTGAACTTCCCGAAATCGTCAGCATCGCTTTTGCCGGCGGATATCCCATCAGACTGCGGTAAACGATTTCCTGTTCAAAAAACTGCTCATAATCCTGCTTTGCCGAAGTTACAATACTATAATGTTCCGGCTGATAGGTCTGAATCACAGCCTCTCCTGCAAACCTGCCACGTCCTGCTCGGCCGACTGCCTGCGTTAAAAGCTGAAACGTACGCTCGGAAGCCCGATAATCTCCTGCATTTAAGGATAAATCTGCCGCAATGACTCCAACCAGTGTTACATTTGGAAAATCATGCCCTTTTACAATCATCTGCGTTCCAATTAAAATATCTGCTTCCTGTGCAGAAAACGCAGATAAAATTTTCTCGTGGTCGTCTTTCTTTTTTGTCGTATCAGCGTCCATCCGAAGAATCCGTGCTTTCGGAAAAAAAAGATGCGCCTGTTCTTCTATCTGCTGTGTTCCTGCTTTAAAGCCTCCAATATAAGGAGAACCACAGGATGGACATTCTTTTACATTTGGAATCGTGTATCCGCAGTAATGGCAAATCAGCTTTCCATTTCTGTGCGAAGTCAGGGATACATCACAATGCGGACATTTCATCACATGCCCGCACGCCCGACAGCTCACAAATCCGGTGTAGCCTCTTCGATTTAAAAATAACATCACCTGCTGTTTTTTCTCAAGCCGTTCTCTTATCTTTTCCTGTAAACTCTGACTGAATACAGAGCGGTTTCCTGCTTTTAATTCTTCTGCCAGATTTACAATCGTCACTTCCGGCATCACCTGATTTTGATAGCGGGATTTTAACGTGACAAGCCGATACTCTCCTCTTCTTGCACGTTCATAAGACTCAATCGTAGGCGTTGCTGAACCCATAATAACGTTTGCCGTTTCCAGTCTGGCTCTCTCTACTGCAGTTTCTCTTGCATGATAACACGGAGTTTTCTCGCTTTTATAAGAAGCTTCCTGTTCTTCATCTATGACAATCAGCCCAAGATTTGGAAACGGCGTAAATAGAGCGGAACGTGGTCCTACAATAATTGAAATCTCTCCATTTTTTGCCCGCTCCATCTGGTCATAACGCTCTCCAGCCGAAAGCCTTGAATGTAAGAATGAAACGCAGTTTCCAAAACAGGCGCAGAAACGGTCTACGGTCTGATAAGTCAGCGCAATCTCAGGAATCAGCACAATTGCCTGCTTTCCTTCCCGAAGTACCATCTCTATCAGCTTCATATAGACTTCTGTCTTTCCGCTTCCTGTCACGCCATGAAGCAGAACCGGACGTGGAAACGGCTGTTCCCATTCCTCTAAAATCTCAAGTACTGCCCTGTCCTGTTCTTCATTTAACTGCTTTGAAACCGTTTTTGCTGTTTTGTGGTGCACAGGGTCACGGTATACTTTCTGATTTTCAATCTGAATGATTCCGCTTTCTTCTATTTTTTTGATTCCGGCACCGGAAAGCTTTAAGTTTCCCGTTGCCTCTGTATACGAAAGTGCTTCTTTTAAAATCAATGCCTCTAAGAGCCTTGCCTTTGCCTTATAGTGCTTTCTTTCCCATTCTTCTAAGAGTGCTTTGGCCTCTTTTTTCCCAATTTTAAGCCGAATGGTCCGATTTTCTTTCTGCTGTTTTTT
>JAIIAN010000406.1 GCA_022717655.1 Bacillota bacterium
TACTGCCTCAAACACACATGACAGGAAATATTTGCAGTAGGTAGCCATTGTATGGCTGACCATTCTGTTTCCTGCCATCGTGGAGCAGGCAATCGCACCGAGTGGCACAATAATCAGGATTTTTAAGAACCTGAAATACACTGTGTAAATGATAAAAAATATCCATACTTGTTATTCACCTCTTTCCTTTTACTAAAAGGGGAACTCTTTTTTCCCATCTTAGAAGCCTAAGAATGTCAGAACTGTTGAAATACCAGCCATCATGACACCTGCCACAATTCCTTTAAGTGCAGAGTTCATAGTAGATGAATCCTGCTGCTGATAGGCTTGTGCGAACTCCATAACATTCTTTGCAAGAATGATGACACCGACTGCACCAATAACTGCAATGATAAGTGTCTTTAAGTTCTCAAGCGGCTGTGTTACTGCGGAAGTACCTGTAGCTGCTGCAAAACAAGTAGTGCTCATAAGCATTACTCCCATAAGTGACCCGGATAATGCCGGAACCATTCTCTTCTTAAAATGAATGAATCTCTGCTTCATGCCTTTTCCCTCCAAATCTTTGTTTTCTGCATTATTAGTTACTGTAATCTGTTCTTTTCTCATGATTAAAAATCTCCTTTTTCTTGATGTGTGACAGATATGGAAAAAGCCAGAAAGGAATGTACACATTCCAATCCGGCTGATTTCCGAATGGAATATATACATTCCTCTCTGTCCTTGTTTTTACTATATGATTATCAGGCAATGCCTGTTGTAATGATTAATCGGGCTTTCCCCGATGCGTTGTGCTTCAACCACCTCCTTATATGGCATGAAAAAAGCACTCTAACCTGTTATTGGCTAAAGTGCTTGTAATCCTGTTATTAAATTATTTATGAGTCAGACAAACTTGAATTTACCGAATGACCTTTTCAAACCGGAACATTCCGTCCGGGAACTGCTCGTCCAGTTCTTCGGAGCACATTTCCGGATTATTCGGATCTTGGTGATATTTATTAAAAAACTCTACAATGTGGAAGCCGCAGCGATTGACATAAAAATGAATGTTGCGCTGCTCAAAATACGGAGTGACCGTTTCCCACACCTTCACTTCCGGGTACAGTTTTTCAACAGCACACCAAGCAGCATATCCGATACCTTTGCTATGGACAGCTGGAGAAACAAAAAGAAGATCAAGGTCACCTTTTTCGCCGTCAACTTTGATCACTATGCCGCCGACTTTTTGACCGTCCAGTACGATACGGTAGGCTTCTCCGCCGTCAATGGACTGCTCAATCGTATCCCGTGATATGATTTGACCCTCTTCCTCAAAGTGGTCATCTCTAAGTCCGAATTCTTCCATCGCACCATAATTAAAGGCTTCCTGATTATCCAAAATAAACTGTTCTCTATCGTTACATTCAAGAGGAAACAGCTGTACAATAGTATTCATATCTTTGCTCCTTAAAATTCCGATTGTTACACAATATAATTAACGATAGCATATATTAAATGACATATCGTAAAAACTAAAGCAGGAACAAAAGCAATCATATTTTTTCGTTCTAAAGAGTAAACTAAAAATGCTAAGCATGGAAAAATAGTTAGACCTAATATAACTCCTATATTTGTTATTCCTAAGTAATATAATATCCAACACAAAAAATATAATAAGCAGCAGACTATCACAGCTATTATCAAATTTGTTTTGCAACTCTTTTCTTTTTCTTTATTTTTAAAAATACATAAGCAAATTATCATTATTACTTGAGCAATTGATGCAATGGTGTCTACTATGGGCGTTATGAATTACCAACTCCCATGCGGTGCATAGCTCCTATGGAAGTGGTATCTGGGTGGCAGCAGGACACTTTATAAGTCGTCTTTCGAACCTAAAAATAAG
>JAIIAN010000092.1 GCA_022717655.1 Bacillota bacterium
GTGTTCCGCCAGTGCCGCCCGCACCGATAATTAAGTATTTCATAAATAAAATGCCTCCCTGTGTGCTGCAAGATGTTTGGGTCTAAAAACAGACCGTTCTTTCTTTATTTTAGCACACTTAAGGAGGCATAACTTTAAATTTCTGTTATTTTTTGAAAAAATGCTCTAATGATTCACTAAGTCTGATTCTGATTTTAGTTCGACTTCGACTTTTAGTTATTCTCCAAGTTTTTCAATATCCATGTTCTGTGGAAGAACCAGACTTAATACAACAGACATAACAAATACGACAGCAACACAGTTTGCAGAGAATACATCCTGCACAATCTGAGGGAAGATTCTCCAGATATCTGCTTCACTTGCGGAAGTAAATCCAATTCCGACTGCAAGGGAAAGTGCCGCAATCGTGATATTTCTCTGGTTAAATCCGGCTTTTGCAAGCATCTGGATTCCACTGACTAAGATAGTTCCAAACATCATAATCGTACATCCGCCAAGCACCGATTCTGGAAGGCTGGCAAAGAAATTTCCAACCGGTGGAAGCAGACCGGCAAGCATCATACAGATGGCACCTGTCATAATGGTGAAGCGGTTTACGACCTTTGTCATATTAATTAAGCCGACATTCTGGCTAAAAGAAGTTAATGGCGGGCATCCAAAGAGTGCAGATATCACACTGGAAAAACCGTCACAGGAGAGAGAACCGGAAATTTCTTTTCCTGTAATTTCACGATTTAAGCCTCCACTTACAAGGGCAGTGGTATCACCGATTGTTTCAGCGGCAGACACCATGAAAATAATTGTGACAGAGGCAATGGCACCTGGCTGAAATTCCGGCTTATAAGGCAGGAAATTTGGCAGGGAAATGAAACCGCCTGAAAAAATAGAAGATAAATCTACACGTCCCATGCATAATGCCACGATGTATCCGACAATCAGACCGACTAAAACAGAGAGCTGTTTTAAATAGCCTTTTGCCAGAATATTAAATGCCAGACAGGTAAATAATGTAATACTGCCTAAAATCAGATTTTGTGCAGAACCGAAATCATCACTGTATCCACCGCCAAAAGAACGAGTTCCAACGGTAAAGAGGGAATATCCGATTGCAGTTACGACAGAAGCAGCAACGACCGGAGTGATAATTTTTTTCCAGTAATTAGCAAGAAGCCCGAGGATTCCCTCTACAAGCCCTCCAATTAACACGGCACCGATGATGGCGGGATATCCATAAGATGAACCGACATAACCAAGAATCGTAACAAAAGTAAAGCTGACACCCATTACAATGGGAAGTCTGGAACCAATACGCCAGATAGGATAAAGCTGGACGAGAGTTGCGATTCCGGCAACGAACATGGCATTTTGCAGTAAGAGTGCAATTTCATTGCTGTTAAGACCTGCATAGCCACCAATTAAAGCAATCGGGGTCAGGTTTGCAACAAACATGGCAAGAATGTGCTGTAAGCCAAATGGAATTGCTCTGGAAAGAGGAACTCTTCCGTCTAGCTGATAAATGTTGTTGATACTGCAAGAATCATTTTTCTTGTGTTGTTTCATAGTTTCCTCCGTTTTAAGAAATTTTTGCAAATACGGCTAAAGTATATCGTATTTAAAAAAGAAGTGCAATGAAAAATTTAGTATTGACAAGAAAAAGAAATATGCTATAATAAAGTCAAACAAACGTATGAACAAGTGCTCATATAAACAAATATGAGCGGAAAAGGAGAAAAATCATGAAAAAAACTTACAAAATCGATGTAGACTGTGCAAACTGTGCAAACAAAATGGAAGAAGCTGCTAAAAATACTGCAGGAGTAAAAAACGCAACTGTAAACTTTATGGCTTTAAAGATGATTGTAGAATTTGAAGATGGTCAGGAACCAAAAGCAGTAATGCAGGATGTTCTGAAAAACTGTAAAAAAGTAGAAGACGATTGCGAAATCTTTTTCTAAGATACAATCAAAAAGATGTGGGTGTCAAAAATAAAGCTTGTTACTCACTGATGTTTTTAGAGTCTCTCCTGTAACTGCTTTTAGTGGTGCGGGAGAGATTTTAAAAATTTGCGAAAAATTGATTTTTAAAGAAGATGGAGGAGCAGGGGATGAATAAAAAGCAAAAAAAGATGCTGACCCGAATTATTATTGCAGCAGTATTACTCGTAATCCTTTCCTTTCTTCCTGTGGATGGATATCTGAAAATGGCGCTTTATATGGTGCCATATCTGGTAATCGGATATGATATCCTGAAAAAAGCATGGAAAGGAATCTTAAATAAACAGGTATTTGATGAAAACTTTTTGATGGCAGTAGCAACTATTGGTGCAATTGTGCTTGGCGATTACAAAGAAGGCGTAGCCGTTATGCTGTTCTATCAGATTGGTGAACTGTTCCAGAGCTATGCAGTTGGAAAGAGCCGTAGAAATATCAGTGAACTGATGGATATCCGTCCGGATTATGCAAATGTAGAAGTAGACGGAAAACTGGAGCAGGTAGACCCGGATGAAGTAGAAATCGGCACGATAATTGTGGTACAGCCAGGAGAAAAAGTTCCGATTGACGGAATTGTGACAGAGGGAAAATCTACGTTAAATACCAGTGCACTGACTGGAGAGAGTGTACCAAGAGATATCTCTGTTGGGGAAGAAGTGATTAGTGGATGCATTAACTTATCCGGTGTCTTAAAAATTCAGACAACGAAAGAATTTGGAGAATCAACAGTTTCTAAGATTCTTGATTTAGTAGAAAATTCAAGTTCTAAAAAATCAAAATCCGAGAACTTTATCTCTAAATTTGCAAAATATTATACACCGGCAGTCTGCTATGGAGCACTTGCACTTGCAATTCTGCCTCCACTTGTGAGAATGTTATTTATGGGACTTAGCCCAGAGTGGGGAGACTGGATTTATCGTGCCCTGACCTTCTTGGTTATCAGTTGTCCTTGTGCACTGGTTATCAGTATTCCACTTAGTTTCTTTGCCGGAATTGGTGGAGCAAGTAACCAGGGTGTTTTAGTAAAAGGTTCAAACTATTTAGAGACGCTTTCTCAGACAAAATATGTAGTATTTGATAAAACTGGAACAATGACCCGTGGTGTCTTTGAAGTAAGCGGGATTCATCATAATGAGATGGAAGATGCAAAATTATTAGAATATGCAGCGCTTGCAGAGTGTTCTTCTTCTCACCCAATCAGCAAGAGTCTCCAGAAAGCCTACAATAAACCGATTGATAGAAATCGTGTAACCGATATCGAGGAAATCAGTGGACATGGTGTGGTTGCAAAGGTAGACGGAATAACAGTTGCCGCAGGAAATGAAAAACTGATGGAAAAACTTGGAATTTCTTATGTTTCCTGCAGTCATATCGGAACAATCGTTCATCTGGCGGTAGATGGAAAATATGCCGGACATATCTTGATTTCTGATGTGATTAAACCACATGCAAAAGAAGCAATTAAAGAACTGAAAAAAGCAGGAATTTCAAGAACGGTTATGCTGACCGGTGACCGTAAAAACGTTGCAGAGGCAGTTGCTTCCGAACTTGGAATCAAAGAAGTTTACAGTGAACTTTTACCAGCAGATAAAGTTTCAAAAGTAGAAGAACTGCTTGCAAACAAAGGTGAAAAAGAAAAACTTGCATTTGTTGGAGATGGAATTAACGATGCTCCGGTCCTTTCAAGAGCAGACATCGGAATTGCCATGGGAGCGCTTGGTTCTGATGCGGCAATTGAAGCGGCAGATATTGTTTTAATGGACGATGACCCGCTTAAGATTTCAAAAGCAATTAAAATTGCGAAAAAATGTATCCGCATTGTATATGAAAATATTTATTTTGCAATTGGAATTAAGGTGCTCTGCCTGATTTTAGGTGCACTTGGAATTGCAAATATGTGGATGGCAATCTTTGCAGACGTAGGTGTTATGGTAATTGCAGTATTAAATGCAATCAGAACCTTGTTTGTAAAAAATTTATAGAATAAAAAAGCTAAAAATCAATAAGAGAAAGGATAGCATTTGCTTTATGACAGAAAAATTAGAAGAAGTCTGCGAATCCTGTGAAGTGCATGAAAATCTTTTAAAGATTGTAGAAGAAACCATGCCGGAAGAAACAGAGCTGTATGATTTGGCAGAGCTTTTTAAAGTCTTTGGTGATTCGACCAGAATCCGAATTCTGTTTGTCTTGTTTGAAGCAGAAGTGTGCGTCTGTGATTTGGCAAAGGCTTTAAATATGACACAGTCAGCGATTTCTCATCAGCTTCGCATTTTAAAACAGAATAAACTGGTGAATAGCCGTAGAGAAGGAAAATCCGTATTTTATTCTCTTTCGGATGACCATGTACGGACCATTATTGACCAGGGCCGAAATCATATTGAAGAAGATTAAAGAAAAAATTTAAAAGTGAAAGAAAAGACCTTTTTGAATAGGAAAATGAGGTGACCCCTTAAATCTATTCAGAATGGTCTTTTTTTATTTCTTATGAATTGTGTTATTAAGAAATAAAAAACTTGACGAATCAAAAATACCTGATATAATATGAAAATGGTTTTCAATTTCAAATATAAAATAGAGCAGTTCAAAAGAAAAAAAGAAATGGAAGTGGAAAAAGAAATGCAGGAAAAAGCGGGTTATCATACAAAACAAAAAGATAAGGTGTTAGAGGGCTTGAAGCAAAAGAAAGAGACATTTTGTACGATTGATGAGTTTATGAACTATTTTGCAGAAAATAAAATTCAAGTGGGAAGAACAACCGTATATCGGGCATTAGAACGTCTTTATCAGCAGGGGAAGGTATTAAAAATCCCGTCCGTGGAGGGCGCACCGGCACAGTACCGCTACTTGGAAGAAGAAAAAACAAGAAATTATGGAAAACTGGTCTGCTTAAAATGTGGAAAAACCGTTCCGCTCCAGTGTGGATGCATTGACCATTTTATTGAGCATGTTGGGGCAGAGCACGGTTTTAAGGTAGACCAGAAGTATACCATTTTATATGGATACTGTGAGGGATGTCAAAAAGAATAGATAGGAGAAATTATGAAAAAGACAGGAAAATTACTTATGCTTATGGCAGTTATAGTTGCAGGATGTACGGCATGTGGTCAAAATGCAACGAAGAATACTGTGGACGATGCAGGAAAGATAAAGGTAATGACCAGTTTTTATACAATGTACGATTTTGCACAAAAAATTGGTGGAGAGAATGTAGAAATTACGAATATGGTGCCGGCAGGAACAGAACCACATGACTGGGAACCTTCTGCGATTGATATCCGAAATATGGAGGATGCAGATGTATTTATCTATAATGGGGCAGGAATGGAACACTGGGCAGAGGATATTTTAAAATCACTGGATAATTCTGATTTGATTACAGTGGAGGCTTCAGAAGGCGTAGAATTAATAAAAGAAGAGAAAGAAAATGACCCGCATGTCTGGTTGGACCCTGAAAATGCGAAAATAGAAATGGAGCATATTAAGGATGCTTTTATTGAGGAAGATAAAGATAATGCAGATGATTATAACGAGAATTATGAAACTTACAGTAAACAGCTGGATGAACTGGATGCCGAATTTAAAGAGACGTTATCCCAGACAACCAATAAAGACATTATTGTAGCACATGAAGCATTTGGCTATCTTTGCAAGGCTTATGGATTAAATCAGATAGCAATCGAGGGACTCATGCCGGATTCGGAACCGGACCCTGCAAGAATGGAAGAAATTATTCAGCTGGCGAAAAAGAAGAAAATCAATACGATTTTCTTTGAAGAACTGGTAAGCCCAAAAGTGGCAAATACAATTGCAAAAGAAATTGGGGCAAAGACAGAAGTTTTAAATCCGTTAGAAGGATTAAGCGAAGAGCAGATGGATGCAGGAGAAGATTATTTTTCTGTGATGAGAACAAATCTGCAAGAGATTAAAAATGCGTTAGAAGATTAAAATGACAGCAGGAGGGAAATGGCATGGATATGATTGAAATAAACGGCATATCGTTTCATTACGCTGATGTGCCGGTTTTGGAAGAAGTAAATTTAAAGGTAAAACAAGGAGATTATGTGATTTTGACAGGGGAAAACGGAAGTGGAAAAAGTACGTTTTTGAAACTGTTATTAAGAGAACTGATACCTCAAGAGGGAAACATTAAAATGTTTGGAAGAGATATTTCCGGTGGATTTAAAGGAATGAAAATCGGATATGTACCGCAGAACAGTATCAGTAAAAATCAAAATTTTCCGGCAACGGTAGAGGAAATTATGAGAACAGGGCTTTATAAGCCAATCTGGAAGCGTGGGATTTCTGGAAAAAAATATCAGAAAAGAATTTTAGAAGCTTTATCCGAGATGGAGATGGATTCCTTTTTGACAAGCCGGATTGGGGAACTTTCTGGTGGACAGCAGCAAAGAGTCATGCTTGCAAGAGCGTTAGTTGGAAAACCGGAACTTTTGATTTTGGATGAGCCGACAACCGGAATGGATAGTGTTTCGATTCAGTCTTTGTGTGAAGTTCTGCATAGGAGAAATGAAAAGGGGCTTACGATTCTTATGGTAAGCCATGGAAGCTTGAAGCCTTATACTGGTGCAAACCGGTTTTGGAATGCACAGGAAGGAAGGATAATAGAGGAATGATGAGTATGTTACAGTATGGATTTATGCAGCGTGCATTTATAGTTGGAATTTTACTGGCTGTGATTACACCATGCATTGGAATTACCATTGTTTTAAAGAGAATGTCCATGATAGGAGATGCACTGTCTCATGCTTCTTTGGCAGGTGTCGCACTTGGACTTTTACTTGGAATCAATCCAGTGCTTGGAGCAGGCGCAACCTGTATCATAGCAGCACTTGGAATCGAAGCAATCCGTAAAAAGATTCCAAGATATTCTGAAATGGCAATTTCAGTCGTTATGTCTGCGGGAATTGGGCTTGCCGGTGTATTATCAGGATTTGTACAAAACAGTGCAAACTTTAACAGTTTTTTATTTGGAAGTATTGTTTCTATCAGCACAGGTGAAATGGCAGGGGTTTGTATTATCAGTGTTGCAGTTTTGGTGACATTAATGTTATTTTATCGAGAACTGTTTTATATGGGATTTGATGAAAATGCAGCAAGGATTTCCGGTGTTCCGGTTCGGCAGATTAATTTTATGTTTACGATTTTGACTGCGCTCACAGTTTCAATTGCATCAAGAACCGTAGGTGCTTTGATTGTTTCTTCTATGCTGGTTGTTCCGATTGCCTGTGCGATGCAGATGGGAAAAAGCTATAAAAATACTTTAATTGGTGCGATTATAGTTGCAGTGCTTACGACAATTGCAGGTCTGGTGCTTTCTTATTATGTAGGAGTAAAACCTGGTGGAACAATTGTCCTGCTTGAAGTAGTGGTCTTTTTGCTTCTTGTGAGTTTTAAAACACTTGCCGGAAAAAGTCATTAAGTGAATGATGAATGAAGTTAAGAAAGAAAATCTCGTAATACATAGAGGCTTTTGGCCAGATAGCTGTCATTGCGAGATTTCTTTTTTTCTGTTGGTAGACAATTGATTTTAATTCTAGTATAATAAATAGAAAAATTTAGGAAGAGTAAGAAGAGAAAGCCATCAGTTTCCAAAATGGCATAAGGTTTCTATAAGAAACTAGCAGAGGAGAAAGAAGTATGGAACCGGATTATAGAATGACGATGCAGGAAGCATCTATCAGGTAACAGCACGTTATATAGAAATTGATGAAAAACCTTATGTGATGGAGATGTTTAAGTGTTTAGATAGCACTTCTTTAATAGATGTTGCAGGCCAGGAAAAGATTGTAAGTAAGTTTGCCGGATACAATGAAAAAGTATATAAAGATGCATTGACTGGAGCTTATAACCGTCGCTATTTTGAAGAGCACATTAAAAAAATGACAGGTTCAATGGGTGTTGCAATGATTGACCTGGATGATTTTAAACTATATAACGACATTTTAGGACACAATGCCGGAGATGTTGCACTTGAAACCATTGGAAAAATCGTTCAAAAAAGTATTGGACCAGAAGATATTTTGATTCGTTATGACGGAGATGAATTCCTTTTAGTTGTGCCGGATGTTAAAGAAGAAAAATTTTTAAGTGAACTACAGCAGATTTGTGATAAGATTCATGAAGTAAAAGTTCCGGAATATGCACAGCTGCAGCTTTCTGTCAGTATTGGCGGTGTGCTTTCAAGCGATGAGACAATTGAAAGTGCAGTTTATCGTGCAGACCGTTTAATGTATAAAGCGAAAAATCAGAAAAATATGGTTGTATCAGAAAATGGAGAAATCGGAAGCGACGGAGTCGTAAGAGAGTTTTCAGAAGAAGAACGTGCCAAACAACATATGAATCTTCGAATGCCCATATTAGAAGAGCTTATGAACTTGGCGTTTCTGATTATATCAGTCGTCCATTTGATGCCATGATTGTTTATCAGCGTGTCTTTAATACGATGAAACTGTATGCGAAGCAGCGCAGACTGACCACTCTTGTGACAAATCAGATCTATGATAAAGAAAGAAATAATCGTATGATGATTAGTATCTTAAGTCAGATTGTAGAATTTCGAAATAACGAGAGTGTTCCGTCATGAAAAATAAAAGCAGAAAGAAAATAGGAATAAAAGAAAAAGATGCAAACCGTTAAAAAAACCTGTGGAAATCAAAAGGTTTCCGCAGGTTTTTTTGAGTTTTTATAATTTAACCGAATCAAGGAAGTCCCCTGCTTCAATTACGAATATCTGCTTGACAATTAATTTAAACAGGAGCGAACTGACTATTATAAAGAGTGGCATAAAATCCATTTTTAGAAAGCAATTCTTCGTGACTGCCCTGTTCAATAATGTGTCCGTCTTTCATAACTAAGATAATATCTGCATTTTTAATCGTAGAAAGACGATGAGCAACGATAAAACTGGTTCGTCCACGCATCATTTTTTCAAAGGCTTTCTGAATACGAACTTCTGTCATGGTATCGATGGAAGAGGTTGCCTCATCAAGAATCAGCATTGGAGGCAGGCAGAGCATCACTCGGGTAATGCAGAGCAGCTGTCTCTGACCTTGTGAAAGGTTGCTTCCGCCTTCAGAAAGAATCGTATCATAGCCATCTGGCATACGCATAATAAAGCTGTGTGCATGAGCCTCTTTTGCTGCCTGAATGATTTCTTCTTTCGTTGCATCTGGTTTTCCATAAGAAATATTTTCCCAGATAGAAGCAGATTTCAACCAGGTTTCCTGTAAAACCATACCATAAGAGGCACGCAGGGAATGACGGGTAATCGAATCAATATCGTGACCGTCGATTTTAATACTGCCACCATTAATTTCATAGAACCGCATTAACAAATTGATTAAAGTTGTTTTTCCACAGCCGGTTGGACCGACAATAGCGATTCTCTGACCTGGATTTGCATGAAGATTGAGGTCTTGAATCAGTGGAACTTCCGGGGTATAAGAAAAATCAACGTGTTCTAAAGAAATTTCTCCTTTTTGTGAATCAAGTATGGCAGAATCTGCCTTGTCATCGGAAATTGGTTTCTCATCGATTAATTCAAACACACGAGCTGCAGAAGCGAGGGAGTTCTGGAACTCTGTGATAACGCTTGTAATTTCATTAAATGGTTTGGTGTACTGGTTGGTATAACTTAAGAAACTGGAAAGCTGACCAACACTTAACATTCCATTGATAACACCGAAACATCCGGCGATTGCAACACCTGCGTAAATACAGGAATACATAAAACGGGTAGCCGGATTTGTAATCGAAGAAAAGAAAGTCGCACGCAGTGAATAATTTGCCAGACGTTCATTGATTTCTTCAAATTGTTTCTGGGTTTCTTCTTCATGTACAAATGCCTGAACGACTTTAATTCCTTCTAACATTTCATTGGTTAATCCGGTCAGTTCACCTCGTGCCTCAGACTGCTTTTTAAACATAATGAAAGTCTTTTTCGAGATAAAGTTTGCAATCAAAAAGGACATCGGGCTTAACACAACAACTACAAGAGTAATAATAGGATTGATACTCAGCATAAATACAATTGTTCCAAGAATCGTGATGACGCCAGTAAAAAGCTGGGTAAATCCAAGCAGAAGACCATCAGAAAACTGGTCAATATCGGTAATCACACGGCTGATTAAATCACCGGAGGCATGGCTGTCCACATAAGAAAGTGGAAGAACCTGTAAGTGATTAAATGCCTGAATTCTCAAATCCTTTACGATTTTATAAGTGATTTTATTGTTAATGTGATTCATAACCCACTGACAAAGTGCCGTGATTACAATGCAGGTCAAAATCGTTGTGATAATGGAAATCAAACCGTGGAAATTGACGTTTCCTTTGGAAAGAATGAAATCCACCCCACGTCCGGTTAAAATCGGTACATACAAAGTCAGAGCGACTGTAATCACAGAAAAGAGCAGGGACAATAAAACCAGTGGAGTGTATGGACGGATACAGGCAAAAATACGTTTTAAAGTCGTTTGTTTTTTAGTTGGCTGTTTTGACACTGTAAGGCACCTCCTCTTTTGAAAGCTGTGAAGCACAGATTTCCTGATAAACTTCATTTTCTCTTAAAAGTTCTTCATGAGTTCCGATTCCGGCAAGCGTACCATCGTCGAGTACAAGAATCTGGTCGGCGTTTCGAATCGTTGAAACACGCTGAGAAACCAAAAAGACTGTTCTGTTTTGTGTCTGTTCTTTGATGGCCTTTCTAAGTCTGGCATCGGTTGCAAAGTCAAGTGCGGAAGCACTGTCGTCAAGAATCAGAATATCTGGATTTTTAACCAGAGCACGGGCAATGGTCAGACGCTGTTTCTGACCACCGGAAAGATTAGAACCGTTTTGTTCAATCATCAGGTCCAGTCCCTGTTCTTTGGAATCGACAAATTCTTTTGCCTGAGCAACTTCGAGTGCCTGATAGATTTCTTCATCGGTGGCATTTTTTCTTCCCCAGCGCATGTTTTCTCGTAACGTACCTTTAAAAAGCTGGGCTTTTTGTGGAACGATACCGACATGTTTGCGGATGGAAACCGGATTTAAGCTTTTTACATTGCATCCATCTACTTCTACACTTCCATTTTGAATATCATAGAAGCGGGGAATTAAATTGACAAGGCTTGATTTTCCAGAACCAGTTCCCCCGATGATTCCGATGGTCTGTCCTGGTATGGCTTTAAATGTAATGTTGCTTAAAATTTCTTTTGCTTTTTCATTATAAGAAAATGAAACATTTTTAAATTCAACAGCGGCAGTTCCGGCAACACTTCCAATTGGAGTTTTGGCTGCCAGATAAGCTCCCTCTTCTTTAATAGAAGGCTGCATGTCGAAAATATTGTTGACACGATTTAAGCTGGCAATTGCTTTGGAAAGCAGGATGATTAAGTTTGCAAGTTTAATTAATTCAACCAGAATCTGGGACATATAGTTTACCAGTGCTACTACTTCACCCTGTGAAATCTTTCCAATATTTACCTGAATTGCACCTGTCCAGATAAGAATAACCAGTGCCACGTTGATGATAATATAGGTAAGCGGATTCATCA
>JAIIAN010000093.1 GCA_022717655.1 Bacillota bacterium
TTAATACTTCTTTATTTTCAAAAGCTTCTTCCAGTCTCTTATTTCCTTTTTCAGCAGCCAGTCTCTTGTAAGTAAGAAGAACCTGTCCTTCTCCATCATTTACTTTGAGGACTTTTGCTTCCATTGTGTCGCCTACAGATACAACTGTAGTAAGGTCAAGATTGGAATCGTTTGAATATTCATTTCTTGAAATAATACCATCTGCTTTGTATCCGATATTTAAGATGATTTCATCTTCTTTTACGCCGATGACAGTACCTTCCACTACCTCTCCGTTTCTGATTGTTTTAAATGATTCGTCTAACATCTGTTCAAAACTTAATTCTGACATGTTTTGAAACCTCCTCAATTATTTTATTTGGGGTTGACGCCCCGGCTGTAATACCAACACATTGAATGGATTGAAAACTATCAGAATCCAAGTCAGCAAGTGTCTGTATATAGTAGGTGTTTTTACATTCGCCACTGCATATCTCATACAGCTTTTGTGTGTTTGAGCTATGCCTGCCTCCAATGACAACCATGGCGTCTACTGTCTTTGCAATTTCTGCAGCTTCGGCCTGTCGCTCACTAGTTGCATTGCAAATTGTATTTAAAACAAGTTTATCATACCTCTTTTTGGCTAAAATTTCAACTAATTCTTGAAAATTCTTGTAATTAAATGTCGTCTGAGAGACGATACACACCTTTTCGGGTGGTGATTCCAGAAATTTTTCTGCCTGCTCTTTTGTTTTTATCACAGTAGATTCTCCTTCACACCAGCCACGAATTCCCTCTACTTCAGGATGTGCCTCATTTCCAATAATTACAATATGCCGTCCGGCTTTACTTTCTCTTTCTACAATTCGATGGATCTTTAAAACAAACGGGCAGGTAACATCCACATACTCGATTTCTTTTTCTTCAAGCAGGGAATATATTCTTTTTGGAACTCCATGGGAACGGATAATTACAATACCATTTTGCAGCTTTTTTAAATCCTCTTCTGTTTCAATGACATGGACTCCTTTTTGGGCTAAATCATTTACTACCTCTTCATTATGAATAATCGGTCCGTAAGTATAAACATCTTTTTGTTCTTTCTCAGCAACTTCATAAGCTTTTTCTACTGCCCGCTTGACACCAAAACAAAACCCCGCTGTCTTTGCTACTTTTACTTCCACTTTTTAAACCTCTTTTTTATTTACTTTTTTCATAAACGGAAATCATTGTCTCTAATACTTCCTCAATTCCCATATCGGAAGAATCTAATAATACTGCGTCCTCTGCCTGTCTAAGCGGAGAAATAGCACGATTCATATCCTGATAATCTCTGTTTTCAATATCCTTTTCCACTTCTTCTAATGTTATCTTCTCACCTTTTGCAAGATATTCCTGATAACGACGCACTGCTCTTGTATGCACACTGGCAGTCAGATAAATCTTTACATTCGCATTTGGCAAAACGCATGTTCCAATATCTCTTCCGTCCATTACAACATCAGCCTTAGCAGCCAGTTCTCTTTGAAGCTCTACCAGTTTTTCGCGTACTTTCCGGTTCTTTGCACCTGCCGAAGCCATATTTCCTACTTCTTCTTTTCGAATTTCTTCGCTTACATTTTCTCCGTTTAAAAAGACCTGCTGAACCCCATCTTCATAAGAAATGGATATCTGAATTTCTTTACATGCTTTTTCCACAGAGTTCTCATCTTCCGGTGAAATCTGATTTCTAAGCAGATACAATCCGATTGCACGGTACATTGCACCAGTATCTACATAAACAAATGAAAGGCGTTTTGCCAGTTCCTTTGCGATTGTACTTTTTCCAGCCCCTGCCGGTCCATCTATTGCAATACTAAATGCCATTTTTTCTCTCCTTTATCTATCTTAACTTTATCTTATCCAATTCTTGTTTTTTATTCTTCCATACAAATTGCGTTTACTGCGCAGTAAGCAGTCGCCCAGGCAATCTGAAGATTAAATCCACCTGTTACTGCATCCAAATCAAGCACTTCTCCAATAAAATATAAATTTTTTACTTTTTTTGACTCCATTGTAGACGGATTTATTTCTTTTGTCTTTACTCCGCCCTGTGTGATAATTGCCTCATTAAAGTCCCGCATTCCTGTAATCGTAAATGGAAATGCTTTGATTAAATCAATAAATCTTCTTCTTTCTTCTTTTGTAATTTCATTGACCTTTTTTTCCGGCGAAATCTTAGAAATTTCTATCATAACCGGTTCTAATTTTGCCGGAAACAGACCTCCAATTGCGTTTTTAAACTGCTTATTCTTGACTGTTTCAAACTCTCTTAAAATCCTTGCATCAAGCTGTTCTTTTGAGACTGCCGGCTTTAAATCAATTTCAGCTAAAAGACTGCCTTTTTTTTCAAGCTGCTTTCCAATCTTTGAACTTGCTGTCAAAACAAGCGGTCCTGACACTCCAAAATGAGTAAACAATAACTCCCCAAACTCTTCGTACAATTTCTTTTTCTGATCTTTGATCGTCAACTGTACATTTTTTAAAGCGAGTCCCTGAAGTTTTGTGATATAATCTTCCTTTACCTCTAGTGGAACTAATGCCGGTCGAATTTTTGTTACACTATGTCCGGTATTTTCTGCAAAACGATATCCATCTCCTGTCGAACCTGTTGCCTGATAAGAATATCCGCCCGTTGCAACGATTACTTTATCAAAATCTTCTTTTCCCTTTGCAGTCACCACATATTTGATACAGTCCTCTTCAGATAAAATATCGGTTACCTCTGTTCTTAGATGAATCTGAACCTTTGTTTCTCTCATTTTATGTTCTAATGCCCGAATAATATCTGAAGAATGGTCTGAAGCCGGAAATACCCGGTTTCCACGTTCTGTCTTTAGTTTTACCCCAATTGAGGTAAAGAAATCCATTACATTTTGACTTGTGCATCCATAATAAGAACTATATAAAAATTTTGAATTGGTAATCACACTGGAAAAAAATGTTTCTTCATCACAGTCATTGGTTACATTGCACCGACCCTTTCCCGTAATAAATAATTTTTTTCCAAGTTTTTCATTCTTTTCAAATACATGTACTTCGTGTCCCTTTTCGGCAAGAAAAACAGAAGCATACATTCCGGCAGCACCGCCGCCGATGATTGCTATTTTTGTCATGAAACACTCCTTTTAATCTTCTAACTCATCCGGATTACGAATTTCAATTTCTTTCCCATCCGCAAGATTAATTTCATCATTATTATACACCTGATATTCATCCCAAATTTTTTCCAAATCCTCTAACGTAGCAGTCACCTCTTTTTGTTTGCGCATACAAAGTGCGACCACTAACGCATTAATCACACTCAAAGGTGCAACAAGTGAATCTACAATTGACGCCATATCACTTCTCGCAATCAAGTTACAAGAAGAATATAAATTCATTGGTGAATGAATACTGTCTGTCAATGTAATTACTTTTGCATTTCTATTATTTGCAAACTCAAGCGCTTTTAAAGTACGCATCGAATACCTTGGAAAACTAATTCCAATAATCACATCGTCCTTGCTGATGTGAATCATCTGTTCAAATAATTCACTTGAACTGTTTGTGTGCATCAAATGTACATTGTCAAATAACAAATTAAAGTAAAATCCCAAAAAGCTTGCCAGTGGTGCACAACTGCGGATTCCTACAATATAAATACTCTTTGCCTCAAGAATGGTCTCCACTGCAAGTTCAAATGCATTATGGTCTATATTTTCCATTGTCAGCTTGATTTTTTCAATATCGGCCCGAAGTACCGTATCTAAAATTTCAGACTGTGGAACTCTTCCATAAGTCACTTCCATTCTCTGGATTGAATTTAACTTGTTCCGCACCAGCTCTTCCAGTGCCTTTTGAAACTCCGGATATCCTTTATATCCTAAATGAATTGCAAAACGAACGACTGTTGACTCACTTACCCCAACCGTTTCTCCTAACTTTGCAGCCGTAAAAAAAGCAGCCTTATCATAATTGTCCGTAATATACGATACTAATTTTTTCTGACCTTTGCTAAATTTATGATACTGTGTATTCATCCTGCTAAGTAAGTTCTCTTCCGTCCCCATACTTTACCCCTTAACCTCTTTTCCTGTCTTAAAACATTCTATAGTAATGCTTTCATTAAGCCTATATTATACCACGAATTTAATTATTTTTCATCTGAATTTTACTAAACGCAAAAGAATTTTATGCATAAAACAAAAAGACGAACCGTATTTCCATACGATTCGCCTTCGGAAAATTTAATTTTATTTATACCGGATAAGCTCCATTTTTTGTGTCTGCCATTTTCGGGTCTACTTTTGTTTCCTGAGCTTCTCTGTATTTAAAGAATTCTGTTGCAACCTGTGGGAATAATGCGTAAGTTAATACATCTTCTTCCTGTTCAGACCACTGTGCCATTTCTCCTCTAAGAGTGTCTAACTCAGCCGGAATTAAATCAGCCGGACGGCAGGTAATCGGTTTTGTATTACCGATGCATTTTTTCTGTACTTCTTTATTAAACGGTTTTGCAGTTGCACCGTATTTTCCGCTTAATACATCTTTTGTTTCTTTTGTAACCATCTTGTAACGTTCACCCAGAACAACGTTGAATACAGCCTGTGTACCAACAATCTGAGAAGAAGGAGTAACAAGCGGGCACTCACCAAGGTCTTTACGTACTCTCGGAACTTCTTCCAATACATCGTAGAATTTATCTTCTGCACCCTGTTCTTTTAACTGAGAAGTCAGGTTAGAAAGCATACCGCCCGGTACCTGATATAACAGAGTCTTAATGTTAACACCAAGGTTCTTCGGATTGAGCAGTCCGCTGTCAAGTGCTTCGTCACGGATTGGACGGAAGTAATCAGCGATTTCAGATAACAGTTTCTGGTCAAATCCTGTATCATAAGGAGTTCCCTTAAATGTTTCTACCATAACTTCAGTTGCCGGCTGGGAAGTACCCAGAGCGAATGGAGACATTGCTGTATCAATCACATCCACACCTGCCTCTACTGCTTTTAAGTAAGTCATAGAAGCAACACCGGAAGTATAGTGTGTATGAAGCTGAATCGGAATATCTACTGTTTCTTTTAAAGCAGTTACCAGTTCAGTTGCTTTATAAGGAAGCAGAAGACCAGCCATATCTTTAATACAGATAGAATTTGCACCCATATCTTCAATTTTTTTAGCCATTTCTGTCCAGTATTCTAAAGTATAAGCATCACCTAAAGTATAAGACAGCGCAACCTGTGCATGACCTTTTTCTTTGTTTGCTGCAGAAACTGCTGTTTTTAAGTTTCTGATATCGTTCATACAGTCAAAAATACGGATAATATCAATACCGTTTGCAATTGATTTCTGTACGAAGTATTCTACTACATCATCTGCGTAAGGACGGTATCCAAGGATATTCTGTCCACGGAATAACATCTGCAGTTTTGTATTTTTAAAACCATCACGGAATTTACGAAGTCTTTCCCATGGGTCTTCTTTTAAGAAACGAAGAGATGCATCAAATGTTGCACCACCCCAGCATTCTACGGAATGATAACCGACTTTATCCATTTTATCTACGATTGGCAGCATCTGCTCTGTTGTCATTCTTGTTGCAATCAGAGACTGATGCGCATCACGCAGAATTGTTTCTGTAATTTTAATTGGTTTTTTTACCACATCTGCCATCTTAATTTTCCTCCTTCAATTATACACCAAAGATTGCCATGAATGTACCAGCAGCTACGGCTGTACCGATAACACCGGCAACGTTTGGTCCCATTGCATGCATCAGCAGGAAGTTAGTCGGGTCTGCTTCTGCACCAACTTTCTGAGATACACGGGCTGCCATAGGAACTGCGGATACACCAGCAGAACCAATCAGCGGATTAATCTTTCCATGTGTCAGTTTACACATAACTTTACCAAGAAGAACACCACCGGCTGTACCAACTGCAAATGCTACCAGACCTAAAGCAACAATTTTTAAAGTATCCAGTTTCAGGAACGCTTCTGCACTTGTAGATGCACCTACGGATGTTCCGAGAAGGATAACTACGATGTACATTAAAGCATTAGATGCTGTTTCTGTTAACTGTTTTACAACGCCACATTCACGGAAAAGGTTACCAAGCATAAGCATACCAATTAACGGAGCTGTAGATGGTAAAATCAGACAAACAACAACTGTAATGATAATCGGGAACAGGATTTTTTCCAGTTTGGATACCGGACGAAGCTGTTCCATTTTAATTTTACGTTCTTTTTCTGTTGTGAATAACTTCATAATTGGAGGCTGGATAATTGGAACCAGTGACATATAAGAATACGCCGCCACCGCAATCGGTCCCATTAATGCTGTCTGTCCAAGCTTACCTGCAAGGAAGATAGAAGTCGGACCATCGGCACCACCGATGATAGAGATTGCTGCTGCTGCTTTTCCATTGAATCCCATAAAGATTGCAAGGAAATACGCCATATAGATACCAAGCTGTGCTGCTGCTCCCAAAAGGAAACTCTTCGGATTCGCAATCAGCGGACCAAAGTCTGTCATGGCACCTACACCCATGAAAATCAGTGACGGAAGAATACTCCATTCATCCATCAAATAGAAATAGTGAAGAAGTCCACCTGCATGTTCAATACCGGCTGCATCCGTATATGGCTGTGACATAATATCCGGATAGATATTAACTAACAGCATACCAAATGCGATTGGTACTAAAAGCAGCGGTTCAAATCCATGTCTGATTGCCAGAAATAAGAAAACAAAAGCAACCAGAATCATCAGATAGTTTCCCCATGTCAGATTCAAAAACGCTGTCTGACCAAGCAGATTGGACAATGTATCTGTTATGCTAGACATTTTATTACCTCCCATTGTCTGTATTTTTCGCAGATTTCTATCTACGACCGCAAACTTACAAATAAATCACTCTATTTGCAAATTTTTAGTTCATAGTTGCCAGTGTACTACCGTTTTCAACTGCATCACCAACTGCTACGTCAATACTTGCAATGGTTCCGTCCTGTGGAGCAACAACCGGAATTTCCATTTTCATAGCTTCCAGAACTACAATACTGTCTCCAGCTTTTACTGCCTGACCTACGCTTGCTTCGATTTTTACGATTTTACCTGCTGCAGATGCTGCAACTGTTACAGAACCAGCGGATGCCGGAGCTGCTGCTTTTGCAGGTGCTGCTTTTGGAGCTGCCTTTGGTGCTGCTTTCGGTGCAGATGCTGCTACCGCGTTTCCAGCGCCTTCTTCTACTGTTACATCATAAGCAACGCCATTTACTGTGATTGTATAAGATTTCATAATCATTTCCTCCTGTGATTAGGCTCTGTGCCAATTTCCTTTTTTTGACTTTCTGATTGAACGAACAACAAAGCTGTCCGTCGATGTATTCTCAGATGCCGCAATTGCTGCTGCGATAACTGCAATCAGTTCGCCATCATCAATTACTTCTTCCTCTTCTACTTCCGGAACAGCAACAACCGGTGCCGGTTTTGCCTGTTCTGGTGCTTTGTTTTTCTTTGATAAAGCTGCTTCCAGTTTCGGGATAAATCTCATAAGAGAAATCAGGAAACTTAAGAAGATAAGCATGATAAATACAATTCCGATACCCATAACGGTATTCTGACCTGCCTGTGCCATTTTTTCACCCATGCTGTAAACAGGGTCAATGCTGACACTGGTAGGAGTTCCATTTTTATCAAGTATAAACACACAATTTGCATCACGATTTTCAAACTTTGCATCAATAGTAACTACATAAGTGTCATCGTCGATTTTCATTTTACCATCTTTAACTTCTTCAAAACTTCCTAAAGAAGAACCGCTGGTATCCCAAGCAGAAGCTGCCGCTGCACTAAATGCATCATCGCCTTCCATATAGCTTTTAATGCTTGCTTCATCCAACTGAGAAATATTCTGGAGTACAGTTCCAAAACTCTCGATTAAGGACTGCTGAGATGCTTCATCCGGCATCGTAAGAGAGCTTGTTTCTTCACTACTGTTCTTTCCACAAGCGGTCATTGCCAAGATACATACGCTAATCAGAATCAGTCCAATGATTTTTTTCCATGTCTGCTTCATATTAATTCACCTCGCTTAAACCGTGCCGTGTTTTTTACTTGGACGATTTTCTCTTTTTGTGAATAACATTTCAAAAGCACCAATCACATATTTTCTTGTATCTTCCGGATCGATGATTGTATCAACATAGCCTCTCTTTGCAGCAGAAAGTGCACTTGACTGAAGCTGTGCGTATTCTGCAGCTTTTTCATTGATTGTTGCTGCATCACTGTCTGCGTACATAATTTTTGCAGCGAGCTTTGCATCCATCATACCAATCTGAGATTCCGGCCAAGCAAATACCATGTCTGCTCCTGTTGATTTGCTGTTCATCGTCAGGTAAGCACTTCCAAATGCTTCTCCAACTACAACATTTACTTTCGGTACAGTTGCGTTTGCAAATGCATAAGTTAAAGATGCTGCTGCTTTTGCAATATTCGCTTCGGAACATTTTGTCGCTTTATAGCCTTTTACATTTGTCAGAGTCAGTACCGGAAGTTCAAAAGCGTCACAGAATTTCACGAAATCAGCTGCTTTTTTGCATCCTCTTACTGATAATACATTATCAAATGTCTCTGCTTTTTCTCCTTCTGCATTGTAAACTTCACTGCGATTTGCAACACATCCTACAGTTGCTCCGTTTAAACGGATAAATCCAACAACCATATCTTTTGCATAATCTGCTTTTACCTCAAAGAATTCCTGGTTGTCTGCAAGAAGAGAAAGTGCGATAGAAGTATCCCCTGCGCAGTTTACAAGTTCAGGGCATACACGATTTAAATCATCTGTGCACTCTACATAAGCAGAATTATCTTCGTAGTTTGATGGAAGCAGGGAAACTAATTCTCTCATTTTTGCAATGATTTCATCTTCGCTTCCTGTTACATCTGCAAGTCCGCTTTCTTCGCTCTGATATTTGGCACTTGATGTATCGCATTTGGAAATTTCATTTCCATCTAATGCATTTGGAGAGTTTACAAATAATTTTGCTTTCTTCTCTTCCATAAATGTAAAGTCTGTAAGACCTGGCATAACCGCAAGTCCGCCACCACATGTTCCAAAGATTCCTGTAATCTGAGGAATGACACCGGAAGCTGCAACCTGTTTTGCATAGATTTCACCAAATGCATTTAATGCATCTGTTGCTTCCTGAAGTCTGAAACCTGCACAGTCTACAAGACCGATAATCGGAGCACCTGTCTTCATAGCCAGTTCGTAGAGTCTTACGATTTTTTTTGCATGCATCTCACCGATTGTTCCGTTTAATACGGATGCATCCTGGCTGTATACATACACCAGGCTTCCGTCAATTACGCCATAACCGGTAATAACACCATCAGATGGTGTTTCCTTTTCAGATAAGTTGAAATCAGTGCTTCTAGCTGTTACACAACTGCCAATCTCAACAAAACTGTTCTCATCAAGCAAAGCTTCAATTCTTTTGCCTGCCAAGCTTTGTGCTGTATTACTCATTGATCAGCCCTCCATATATTTTTATTTGCGGATTTCTGCACCTATTTGACAGTGAATCCTGTTCGCGCAGAAACCACATTTTGGTTTTTCGCTCTAATGAGTTGAAGAACAAAACCAATTTCTGCCGATTTTAATTGTAACCTGTTTTTCAATTTTTTTCAACTAAAAAATTGTGAATTTCTTATTAATCTGCAAGCTAAAAAAACAGCCGGCTCTTTTTTAGTAGAATCGGCTGTTTTAAACTTATTTTCTGGATTATTTACTTTCTTTATCCGCTTTTTCTACGGCTTCTTTCATGCTTTTAACGTATTCCCCTACGTAAGGAACACTTTCTTTTCCATATTTTGCTATAATTTTAACGATTGCAGAACCCACAATTGCTCCATCCGAAACTTTTGCCATCTTGTAAGCCTGTTCCGGAGTCGCAATTCCAAATCCGACTGCGCACGGAACATCTGTTGTCTCTCTTACTGCTTTTACCATTGCCCCAATATCTGTCTTAATTTCACTTCTGACACCGGTTACACCTAAAGATGAAACGCAGTAAATGTATCCCTGTGCTTTTTTTGCTATCATCTTAATTCTTTCATGAGAAGTCGGTGCAATCAGCGGAATAATATCCACTCCGTATTTTTCACATGCCGGTGCAAGCTCTTCCCTTTCTTCATAAGGCATATCCGGTACAATCAGACCATCAATTCCACTTTCCACACATTGTTTCATAAAACGTTCTTTTCCATAAGTGAAAATCGGATTAACATAAGTTAAAAATACCATTGGAACCGTAATTTTTTCTTTTGCACGTTTCAACATATCAAAAATTTTATCTGTTGTGCATCCTTGAGCAAGCGCTCTTTCATTTGCCTCCTGAATGACTGGTCCTTCTGCTGTCGGGTCTGAAAACGGAATTCCGATTTCAATTAAGTCCGCTCCTGCTTTCTGCATTTCATATAATAACTGTTCTGTCACATCAAGTGTCGGGTCTCCCGCCGTTACAAACGGGATAAATGCTTTTTTGTTCTCAAATGCTTTTGCTATTCTACTCATAGATTTCCACTCCTCTATATCTTGCAATTGCTGCAACGTCTTTATCTCCACGACCGGACACGGTCACTACAATAATCTGGTCTTTTCCCATCGTCGGTGCCAGTTTTCTTGCATAAGCAACAGCATGAGCACTTTCGATTGCCGGAATGATCCCCTCTGTTTTAGAAAGATATTCAAACGCATCTACTGCCTCATCATCTGTAATCGGAACATACTGAGCTCGTCCGGTTGCATTTAAATTTGCATGCTCCGGTCCGATTCCCGGATAATCTAATCCTGCTGAAATCGAATATACCGGTGCAATTTGTCCATATTCATCCTGACAAAACAAGGATTTCATTCCATGGAATACTCCTTCGCTTCCTTTTGCAATAGTCGCTGCATGTTTATCGGTATTGATTCCATGTCCTGCTGCCTCACACCCAATTAATTTTACCCCTTTATCCGGAATAAATTCATAGAATGTTCCCATTGCATTACTTCCGCCACCGACACAGGCAATCACTGCATCTGGAAGTCTGCCTTCTTTTTCTCTTAACTGTTCTTTGATTTCTTTTCCGATAATTTTCTGAAAATCACGCACAATCATTGGAAATGGATGCGGTCCCATAACCGAACCAAGCACATAAAGAGTATCATCCATTCTCTTTGTCCATTCACGCATGGTTTCATTTACTGCATCTTTAAGAGTTGCCGTCCCGCTTGTTACCGCATGTACTTTTGCACCTAACAGCTCCATACGAAATACGTTTAATGCCTGTCTGTCCGTGTCTTCTTTTCCCATGAAGATTTCACATTCCATTCCCATAAGTGCTGCTGCGGTTGCAGTTGCCACACCATGCTGTCCTGCTCCGGTTTCTGCAATAACACGGGTTTTTCCCATTTTTTTTGCAAGCAGTACCTGTCCAAGTACATTGTTGATTTTATGAGAACCGGTATGATTTAAATCTTCTCTTTTT
>JAIIAN010000094.1 GCA_022717655.1 Bacillota bacterium
CTTATTTTACCGTATTTTAGCGGAAAAAGAAAGCTATTTCACATATTTTTCAAGTTTTTCCACGATATTTTTCACACATCCGGGCTCAAAAGGACTGTCCAGTCCGACTTCTTTGATCATATTGGTATAGAAATCGCTGGCGGACAATCTGCACAGCTTCAGATAGCTCTTCCACGCCTCTGTAAAATCAGCATCCATCTTCACCTTGTACTGCAGTGCACAGGTCTGTGCCAGGCAATAATCGATATAATACAAAGGGTAGTCGTAAATGTGCAGCTGCTTCTGCCAGAAGCCTCCCTGTCCGAAGAAAGGATCTCCCTCGTAATCCAGGTGGGGCTTGTACTCCCGCTCCAGACGGCTCCATGCCTGCTTTCTCTCGGCCGGGGTCAGCTCCGGGTGCTCATAGACGATATGCTGGAACTCATCCACCATACAGCCGTAAGGAATAAACGCAGCCGCATCCTCCAGATGCATTTCCACGTAATCCTGCGCTCTGTCGCCGAAGAACAGGTTCATCCACTTTTCCGTGAAAAATTCCATGGACATAGAATGAATCTCTGCGGTTTCCATTCCGATATCTGCATGTTCCCGAATTGGGTCTTTTGCAGAAAGATAGCCCTGAAAGGCATGTCCACATTCATGTGTAATAACATCCACATCTCCACTTGTTCCATTAAAGTTTGCAAACACAAATGGGGCATGATAATCCGGCAGATATGTCATATATCCGCCAACTGCTTTTGATTTTCTTCCAAAGACGTCTAACAGCTGATTTTCCATCATAAAATCAAAAAATTCTTTTGTTTCCTTAGAAAGCTCGGAATACATTTTCTGTCCCTGTGCCAGAATTTCTTCCGGACTTCCGGATGGCTGTGGATTTCCTTCTGGTCCATAAACCTGTTCATCTGAAAAATACAAGTGTTCCAGATTCAGACGTCTTTTTCTTCTTTCATACAGGCTTTCTGAAAATGGAATCCAGTATTCCTTTACCTGTCTGCGCAGAGTTTCCACCTGTTCCCGTCCATAACTGTTTCTCTGCATCCGTCGATAAGCCAGTTCCGTATAGGTATCAAATCCAAGAAGTTTTGCCTGTTTTGTACGATTTTTTACCAGCTTATCATAAATTTCATCCAATTTATCTGCAATGCTTAAGTAAAACTCATTTTGTTTTTCACAGGCACGTTTTCGCACTTTGGGGTCTTTGTTTTTTAAGTATGGACCTAATAAAGAAAGATTTAAAATTTCTCCATCCCACTCAATTTTGGCACTTGCAAGCAGTTTCTCATATTCGGTTGTCAGTGCGTTTTCTTCCTGCATCAAAGGAATGACTGTTTCATTGACGGACTCAAATGCCAGTTCCATATTTTTAAATGCAACCGGACCAATCCACTGTTCCAGTTCTTTACGATAAGGAGAATGATACATTTGTTTTTGATACTCAATTAAAAGATTACTGTATTCCGGCACTTTTTCATCATAATATGCCTGTTCTTTTTCATAAAATTCGTCTGTTGTATCTAAGGTATGGCGGATTGATGCCAGTGTAATCTGCGTTGACACCTTATCGGTCAGTTTATAATATTTTTTATGAACCTCAAACTGCGCTTTCGCATCTTCTGCATGTTGAAACTCATCCATCAAAGTATTTAATTCTTTTTTTGTCTCAGCAAAATCAATTCTCTGATATGGCATATCACAAAACTTCATGTTCGACCTCCATTTCATGTACTCTCGGAATCTTTTTTAGAATCAAGAGGATATTCGCAATTCGCTTCTCTGCCTGCTTGATTCAGTTAAACTCTTTAGTATAAATTCTTTACTTTAAATTCTCTTTCTGCTTCTCTTCTCTGGTCATTTTTTGCAATGGTCTGACGTTTATCATATAACTTTTTACCTTTTGCAATTCCAATCTCTACTTTTACCAGACTTCCCTTAAAATAAACTTTTAAAGGGACTAAAGTAAATCCCTTTTCTGCCATTTTTGCTGCGATTTTTCTGATTTCATACTGATGAAGTAAAAGTTTTCTAGGACGAAGCGGGTCTTTATTAAATATATTTCCCTTCTCATAAGGGCTGATATGCATGCCATATACAAATACTTCACCCTGTTCAATCTGAACAAAGGATTCTTTGATACTGCATTTTCCCATACGCATGGATTTTACTTCTGTTCCTGCAAGCTCAATTCCTGCTTCATAGGTATCTTCAATAAAATAATCATGATACGCTTTTTTATTATTTGCAATCAGACGACTCCCTGATTCTTTTGCCATTTTCTCTTTCCCTCTTTCTATTTTTTATTCTTCATCCAGATAGGAGAATCCTGCGGTTCTCTCTTTTGCAGGAAGAAAATCCACAGTTCTCGTTGCAAGGTCTGTTTTTAATACTTTAACTCTGATTTTCTGTCCCATCTTATAAACTTTTCTTGAACTTTCTCCGGTCAATGTATACTGTTCTCTGTCATATTCATAGTAATCATCGGTAAGCAGATTAACATGTACCAATCCTTCTATGGTATTTGACAGTTCCACATAAAAGCCCCATTCTGTCACACCGGAAATAATTCCTTCAAATTCTTCTCCAATATGTGCCATCATGTATTCTGCTTTCTTCATTTTAACAGTCTCACGTTCTACTTCCTCTGCTCTTCTCTCAAGCATACTGGAACGACTTGCCACGTCCGGAAGAATTTCTTTATAATGCTGTTTTTTCTCCTTTGTCATCCGGCTTCTTAAGTTTTCCTTGATGATTCTGTGAATCTGTAAATCTGGATATCTTCGGATTGGAGAAGTAAAGTGGCAGTAATATCTCGCTGCAAGACCAAAATGACCGATACAGTCCGTTGTGTATTTTGCCTGTTTCATTGAACGCAGAAGGAGTCTTGCAAAAAATGGCTCACATTCAAGTCCTTCTATCTCTTTTAATACCTGCTGAATTTCCTTTGGACTTACATTTTCTTTTGCTTTCTTTACTTTAATTTTTCCAGCACGAATCATAGAAAATGCACTCTCAATTTTTTCCGAATCCGGTTCTTCATGGGTACGATAGACAAACGGAATTTCATTAAAATAATATTCCTCTGCTACTGTCTCATTTGCAAGCAGCATAAAATCCTCAATTAAATCTGTTGCTGCATTATGCTCATATTCATAAATATCGACAGGCTTTCCATTTTCATCCAGAATCACTTTACTTTCTGGGAAATCAAAATCAATTGCGCCTCTTTTTCTACGGTTTTTTCGGACAATTTCGGATAACTCTTTCATTAAGAAAAACATTGGAACTAATTCCTGATACTTCTTTGTCACTTCTTCGTCTGCATGCGTCAGAATTTTATTGACATTTGTATAGGTCATTCTTTCAGTTACATGAATCACCGTCTCTGCAATTTTATGTCCTACCACATTTCCTTTTTTGTCAATGTCCATCAGACAGCTTAAAGCCAGCCTGTCCTCACCGGCATTTAACGAACAGATTCCATTGGAAAGTTTCTTTGGAAGCATCGGAATGACACGGTCTACCAGATACACACTCGTTCCTCGTTTTAAAGCTTCACGGTCAAGGGCACTATTATACTGCACATAATTGCTGACATCCGCAATATGCACACCAAGTCGGTAAAATTCGCCTTCTTTTGTCAGAGACACCGCATCATCTAAATCCTTTGCGTCCTCTCCATCGATTGTCACCATGGTCCAGTCACGTAAATCCATTCTTCCAAAGAAATCGCCTTCATTTAATTCCGTTTTGATTTTTTCTGCCTGATTCATGACTTTTTCCGGAAATTCCATCGGAAGTTCATAACTTTTGGCTACCGATAAGACATCTACCCCTTTTTCGCCTTCATGCCCTAAAATTTCGATGATTTTTCCCTCTGGATTGCGTTTCCTGCTTCCATAATTTCGTATCTGGGCAATCGCTTTGTCACCGGTTACTGCATTTTTCATACATTCAATCGGAATAAAAATATCTTTTGTAATTTTACGATTATCTGGAATTAAAAATCCAAAGCTGTCACTTTTTTCGACTGTTCCAACTACACTTGTCACAGTATGTTCGAGAATTTTTACCACTTTTCCTTCTCGTCTGTGACCTTCCCGTTCTTCTTTTACAATCTGTATCTGAACAAGGTCTTTGTAAAATGCGCCACAGGTATTTTCTTCTGGAATATAAATATCGGTTTCCTCATCCTCTAGTTCAACAAAACCAAATCCTTTTGGATTACTAATAAATGTTCCAGTAAGATAGGCTTCTTCCCGTCTATTTTTTCCCCGCTTTTCTTTTTTCTCTCTCTTTTCTTCTTTCAGTTCTTTTTTACCAGATTTCTTTGCATCTTTTTTCTTTTCTTCTCTTACCGCTTCATAACGTCCTCGTTTATTAACGGTAATCTTTCCCTCTTCTAATAACGCATCCAGCGTTTTATGAAGTTCTTCCCGCTTTCCTGCCGGTATCTGAAGTAAAACTGCCATATCTTTCGCCCGCATTGGGGTATATTCTTTACAGCACATCACATCATAAAGCATCTTTTTTCTTTTTTTCAGATTATGATTTTTCTTCAAGATTCTCTCCTCTCTTGCTTTTTTTACCTTTTTATTTTTTGATGTAAGTGTCAAAAGTATCAATTGCGGTTGTGCTTGCACAAAAAGCAATTGATATTTAATTGACACGCCGAACAACGAAAACGAAATAAAATGGTGTGAATACGCCATTTTACGGAAGTTTGAGGTGTTCGAGGATTGCGAGAATTGCATAGCAATGGAGCAATCCGGTTACATCAGTGAGTGACAAAATTTACTTTTGACACTCACATCATTTTTTAATAGATAAAAATATGACACCCCTGCATGACTGCAAGAGTGTCATTTTTAAAAGTTCAGATTCAAAACTAAAGCTAATACAAAAAACAGAATTCCCATGATTTTGGTTGCTTTCACAAGAGCACCTTCCATAGAACGTCCCTTATTTCTTCCCCAATAGGTATCTGCCATGCCTGCAATTGTTCCAAGGCCCTGAGATTTGCCTTCCTGCATCAGAATAATCACAGTCAATCCTATACAATCAATAACGAATAAAACCGTTAAAACTATTCTCAAAATCTCCATGCGTACACCTCCTAATCGCTAAACATATTCAGTTTAACACAGTATTCCGGAGATTTCAACTCTTTTTTGGGTTTTACTCAGCAAATGGATTGTTGTATCTGGCTTCCTGTTTTAATTCATCTTCAATTCGCAGTAATCGGTTATATTTTGCAGTCCGCTCTGCCCTGCACGGTGCACCGGTCTTAATCTGTCCGGCACTGCATGCAACTGCCAAATCTGCAATAAACGTATCCTCACTCTCTCCGGAACGGTGAGAAATCACAGCACGATATCCTGCTTTTTGCGCAGTCTGTACTGCATCCATTGCTTCTGATAATGTTCCTATCTGATTTACCTTGATTAAGATTGCATTTGCGGCATTTAACTCAATTCCCTGTCTTAAACGTTCCGAATTAGTCACAAATAAATCATCACCGACAAGCTGAACTTTTTTCCCAAGTTCATCCGTTAAGGTTTTCCAGCCCTGCCAGTCCTCCTCATCCAAGGCGTCCTCAATCGACACAATCGGAAATTCTGTTGTTAACTCTTTATAATATGCAATCATCTCATCGGTTGTCCGATAGATTTCTTTTTGCATCGTCTTTGACTCTCCAGGAAAATAATACTGTCTGCGCTCTGAATCATATAATTCACTCGCTGCTGCATCCATTGCATAACAAATATCTTTCCCAATCTGATATCCACTTTGTTCCACAGACTCATTTAAAATCAAAAAGATATCTTTCGCCTTTGCCAAATCCGGTGCAAATCCACCTTCATCTCCAACTCCGGTTGATAATCCTCTTGCTTTTAATTGTTGTTTCAGCTTTTGATAAACTTCTGCACACATACGAAGTCCTTCTTTGAAATTTTTTGCTCCAGTCGGCATAATCATAAACTCTTGAAAATCTACCGTATTATCGGCATGTTTTCCTCCATTTAACACATTCATCATTGGTACCGGCATCTGATTCGTGTAAGTTCCACCAAGATACTGATAAAGCGGCAGTCTCATTGCCTTTGCTGCCGCTTTTGCCACGGCAAGTGAAATCCCCAAAAGCGCATTTGCTCCCATATTGGATTTATTTTTCGTCGCATCTGCCTCTTTTAATATTCGGTCAATTCTGCACTGATTTAATGCATTTTCTCCTAAAATTTCTTCTGCCAGTATTCCATTAATGTGATTGACTGCTTTTTGTACTCCAAGACCAAAATAACGATTTTCTTTATCTCTCAGTTCAACGGCTTCAAATTTTCCCGTCGATGCTCCGGATGGAACAATCGCTCTGCCTGTGATACCATCTCTTCCTATGATTCCTTCTCCAACTGTGATTTCTGTCTCAACGGTCGGATTTCCTCTGGAGTCCAAAACTTCCCGTGCATATACTCTTCGTATTGGCAAGTATCGATTCATTTGAATACCTCCTGTATTTTTACATTCCTTCACAGTTAGTATTCTCTTGGTTTCTTAAAACTATGCTAATTTAAATTAAAGTCAAATCTCTAGTGTACTGTATTATTGACTTTTAGACAAATAACGTAGCAGATGGAAATTTACACAAGTTATTTAATAAAATATCATTGATACAGGACACTAGTGTAATTAAGCAATTCAGTAATCACTTAATATTCGATATACTTACTGTACTAATTAAGACAACTGATTCTGATTTGCCAGTACCTGCCATACTGCGGAAGGTGTTGTCACATCATTTGAAGTCAAATCGGTTGTCTGAATTGCATAAGCCTGTACATCGATTTCTGTTTCAGATTCTTCTAATCCTGTTCCATCTGCAAATTTTTGTCCTTCAATCACATTTAAAAATGTAATTTTATCAAAAAGAGCAGAGGTGGATGCGTTCTTTGCAAGTGCGGTACAAGAAGCATTACTTCCATAAGCATACAGATATTCAAATGCCGTTGTCTTTCCATTTTCTGTTACTGCTTTTGCATTCCCTAACTGAATCCATCCTTTATTAATCTCCCAGGAATATAACTGTTTTAATGCTTTTTCATTCTTTGTTCCATCCTCATTTGCAGTAATCAGTTCTGCTGCCGGCACAGTCACTTTCATAAATACAAATGCATCATTAATTCCAGTGTTTGTAATCGTAGGGTCTTTTACCAGTTCTTTTCCTGGAACAATATTTTCTTTCTCTTTTTCTGGAACTTTATCCCAGTTCGGCTCTGTCAGTGAAATATCTACTTTACCAATTGTAATATGATTCTTGACCTGTTCTGTGTCTGTAAAATACGCCATTGCGCTTCCCGTCACCATCACCAATGTTAACGTTCCCAGAATTCCTGCAGTCATTTTTTTGTTTTTTCCCATAATCTGTTCTCCTTTTTCATTCATGATAAATTTCTTGATTTGTAATTTTAGTGATTTTAAAATTTGATTTGTTTTTTAGATTTGTCTTTTTGACTTATTTTGAATTGTAATAAATAGACCGGACAGTATCAGACTGCCAGTAAGAAGTGAAACTGCCATCTGTTTTTCTGTTCTTAGAAATAAAAATCCAAGATATGGCAATCCAAAGAGTTGTTTTCCTTTAATCTGGTCCCATCTGACCACTCCTATGTCTTGTGTTTCATTTGCATCTCCTTTCGTAATAAATCCTTTTTTTGTGCATTGAACAATTCGATGTAATACCAGTTGTCCGTCTCCCCGTTCAAATGCAACTATATCTCCTGTTCCAAGTTTTGATTTATCCGCCTTAAAATTTATCCAGCAGATACTGCCGGTTTTGACTGCCGGTTCCATAGAACCACTTTTTACAGCCACCGGTTTAATCCCTGCGACACAGCCTGCCAGATTGACAAAAAGACCTATCAAAAGAATTTGGAATAGAATACTCCCTGATAAATAAAGCATTTTTTCAAATCTTTGTCTCATTATTTTTTTCCTTTTTTAAAGAGAAATACACAAGTACAACTCCTGCTGTTACAGCCAGGATGAAAAAAACTGGAATCTTTTTTGTCTCATCTGAGGTTTTTGGAGCACTTACAGAACTTACCACTGTTTTTTCTCCCTCCCATTTTTCTTCCTCTTTTTGTGCCTCTTCTCCAACTGCTTCTACGGTTACTACCACATCTACAGTGTTTTCCGTATAATATTTTTTAATTGCTTTATTTTCTGTATACCGTGTATCCCATACCGGTGGAATCCTGAATCCTTGAAATATATCCACAGATTCTCCTTTTTTCAGTTTTTTTCCATAATAATAATATCCATCTGTCTCATCATACTTCCAATCTTCGGACATTCCCTCAAGCAAATCAATCGTAATCGGAAGTTCTACTTCTTCTCCCATTACCATTTCTATTTTTGCCCGAATTTCACACTCAGACGCCACATTAGTTACTCTTGGAATTTTCACAATTTTCTGCCCTGGAAGTGTGTCAGATAAATCTTTCCATGCCACTTCTCTTCCTTCTTCATCCAACGTATATTCGTTTAACTCAATATCTACTTCACCATCTGCTTTAGAAAGCTTTGATACTGCTTTTTGTGTTGCTTCTTGTGCTGTGTTTTGAATCGTCTTATCTGAAGCTAACGCAGATACCGTCTGATTATCTAGCTTTAAAATTTTTACATGCTGATTTCGTTCAAAATGTTCCCATGCTTCTTTCCACTGACTCTTTTCAAATTTGCCCTGCTGATAAGATTCTGCATAGACTAAAATCGAAAATCCTTTCTCTGTCACTTCTGATGGAGCATTTTCTTTTATTTGAACCTCTTCCATCAGATTCGTGGTCTGTTTTCCTACTTCTATTGCTTCCTGATAGTAATAATATCCGTCTGCTTCTTTGCTCCAGTTTTCCTTATCTATATCAAATTCAAGATAGGGAAGAATTTCCTCTGAGCTTAACTCCAGACGGCATCGAATAAAACAATCCGATTTTCCCAGATTTTTCATACAAACCTTTTTCGTAAAATGACTCCCTGGCTCAATTTCTTCAGGAGGGTCAAATTCTTCGATAATGTCAATATTGCTGTCTCCTACTGTTATTCGATTGCTTTTTTCTTCTCTGTCACTAAAATAAGCAGACACAGACGCAACGCTGATATCCAGTATAACCAGTGCAATCACGCAAATCCACAAAAGGCTGTATTTTTTCTTATTTTTATGTTTTTTATCGTTTCTCTTTGCTTTTTCTATTCTGATTTTCATTTTGTCTCACCCGCCTTCCCTGGAATCACATTTTCGCAATAACTGTCATCGGACCAGTCCTGCCATTCCTTTTTCTCATTTACAAATACGGCACTGCCTGTCTCATTTTGTTTCAAATCAAATATGACCGTTTCTTCTTTTCTGACACCACCTGTAATTTCTTTGATGTCTTTTAATACATACCGCATCACTTTTATCTCTTTTGCCGTATAAACACCTTCCATTAAATGTTCAAACCTCACTTTTGCACGTATCGTCCCATCGGCTCTTTTATTTTTTTCTACATATTCTCTGGTAAATGAAACAGCCTTATGATACACACATTCTGTGCCATCCACTCTCGTTCCTTTTACTTCAAACAAAAACACGGGTTCTCCGTTTGCAAAGTTAATTTCTTTTTCTAAAATTTCTTTTTCCAGTTCAATTGAAACTTCTTTTGGAACATGGAAAGGTTCTTGTGATTTCACCTCGGCACGGTAGATGGTCTGATTTACATCTGTATTAGAAAATGCCACTGTGTAGGTCTGTGTATCAAGTTCATAACCGGATGAAGCCTCTATTTCTTTTACCGTATAAGTTCCTATCTCCAGTGCCGTACTTGTTGCCTTTCCCGTTTCATCTGTTACCATTTTGTCTACTACTACATTTTTTGCATTTCTGACTTCATATACCGCACCTTTTAGACTTGCATTTTTCTGTGGTTGATTTTGTCCGGTTTCTTTATCTAATTTTTGAAGGTCAATGTAACATTTCACATCTTTTTTCGGCACTTTTGCGGTGACTTTTGCTGAATGTCCAACATTGCTTCCTCCTCCTTCTAACAGAGTTACCTTCTGAAAATCATTTGGGTTACTGACGCTTAAGTAATTCCATCCAGAAAGAAAAGCCGAATGTGTTCCACTTACAGAAGCCGTCACGATTTCTCCTGATGTCTGCAATTCTAAATAAACAGACAGTGGAATCCAAAGTCGAAAATCTGAAGAGTCTCCGCTATCCTTCCAGATAACGGTCGCATTATGGTCCGCTGTAATCTTTCTCGACTGGATATATTCATTACAGTTTACCTGTCCGTCATTTAATCTTTGAGAAATCCATTTTGTGATATATCCGGCTTTTCCGTTATAACTCTGTGCACTCCAGGTTACAGCAGTATCCGATAACGAATATTTAAAATTCTGCCATCCATCCTCAAATGGACCATAATAAGTAGAATTTAATGCATCTTCTGTCATTTTTTTGACTGTTTTATAAAAGGATTCTTTTTTGGAACTGTTTAAGAGATGACTATAAAATGTACTTAAAGAATATTCATTGTTTACGATATGAATTGCATACTGAGTTGCCATATAATCATATTTCCATCCGTATCCGGTCTGATAACCGCTCCAGACACTCTGTTCTCCAATATAACGGCATCCCCAATATAACAGATATGCAAGACTTGGCGCAATTCTGCCAGAACCATTCCAGCTCACATCACCAAGCGGGCCATTTTTATTATATTGCAGGCAGTATACCGCACGTTGCTTTCCCTTTAAATCCGGATTATTTTTATCCGTAGTTGCCACATACTTAATCGAGCTGTTCATCTTGTCACTGGCACTCATCAGACCAGAATCAAAACTGGCAAAAGATTCATTCCATTTCACTTCCAGTTTGCTGGTTGTCGCACTAAACAAATGAAATCCTTGATTCTTTTCATAAAGACCTGGGTCAACCAGTTCTGGTTCTAATTCCTCTAATAATTTGTCTTGCTCTGATTTCTTGTTTGACTCTTCGTTCTCTAATTCTGCTTTTTCTATCTCCTCCGTTTGCTTTGATTCTGATTTCTGTGTCTCTTTTGATATTTCTCGCTCTGATATTTTAGTTTCTGAAGTCTCCTCATCTTGCGAATCCGATTCTTGCATTTTAGATTTTTCTTGTGGCTCTCCTTTTGTCACAGTTTCCTGTTCTTTTACCACCGGATTTTGTAACTCCGAACCCGAAGCCCAGACCGTACCCGAGAATGTACTTCCCCACACCAAGGCAGAAAGCCCTAAGGCACACAGTTTGTTTCTACATTTTTTCCAGGACATAATTACCCCTTTCCGCATCGTTACACAGAAAAAAGCGTAAAAAATCCCTAAACTTTCCTTTTTCTGTATCTTCATGCTCTATTGTGTGTTTGAAAAGTTGAAATTTTTGACCGAATGGTCAAGATTAAAAATACAGACTTGATAACTTCTGTATTTGAAGTGTAATGAAATAATATCATATCTATTTTAGAAAAACAA